>PUOW01000094.1 GCA_003552185.1 Spirochaetaceae bacterium | reverse complement strand
GCGGCCGGCCGGGTTAGCCGGGTGACGACGGCGCTCACCGAAACAGCCGCAGAAGCTCACACTCCGCGTTCCACACGGCGCGTTCATAAGACTTGCACCTGCAGCGACTCGGCGCTACAATCGCCGGTACTCGGTTATGAAAATTGCGCTCGTATTCGAGATCTTCTATCCGGCCGTGAACGGCATCGTTACCTCCTCGGTGAACCTGGCCGAGAACCTCATCGAGGAAGGGCACGAGGTGGTGTTCATCGCGCCCGCCTGGAGTGAGGAGCAAACTCCGTTCGTAAACGGGAAGATTCCGGTCCATTACATCGCGAGCCGAAACAACTGGGCCTACCCCGGGATGCGAAATGTGCTGCCGTGGAACCGACGCGTTGAGGTGCTGCTTCGTCGCGAACGGATCGACGTGCTTCATATTACCGGGCCGTGGTTGTTGACCTGGGCCTGCATGCGCGCTGCGCGCAAACTCGGCGTACCGATCGTTCATACCTTTCATACAATGCTGCATGAGCCGAGTTACGTGTTGTACATGGTACGCACCCGATACTTGGTTCCGTTTATGCAAGCGATCGCGTGGCGCTACTACTCGCTCTACATGCGCCGCAGTCGGATCACCACCGCTCCGAGCCGCATGGCGCGGGATGAGCTCAAGCGCCACTTCCCTGAGGCGGATATCCGTCGCATCTCCAACGGTGTGGATATCGACCGCTTTAAAACGTTCCGGTCGCGTGACCGGCTGATACAGCAGCACCCGGAGTACCGCGGCAAGGTGTTTATCTATGTCGGTCGTCTGGGCCAAGAGAAATCGATCGGCGAGTTGATCGAAGCGATGAGCCTCGTGGTGCCGCACGAGCCCGAGGCCCGCCTCATTGTGGTTGGCGACGGGCCTTCGGCCGGCGAGTGCCGTGCTCGAGTGCAGGTGCTCGGACTCGAACGCGAGGTGCGCTTCCTTGGACGCCTATCGCATGATGAGCTCATCACGAGTGGTCTCATCCATCATGCCCATGCCTTCGTCACCGCGAGCACCACCGAGAACCAACCGATGACCGTAATAGAGGCTATTTGTTGTGGGGTGCCGGCCGTGGTCCCGGATGTCGACGGCATGAACGAGTTGGTGACCGAGAACGGCTTGCGCTTCGAACCCCACGACCCCACCTCGCTTGCCTCCGCGATGCGTCGACTCGCCCGGGACGCGTCGCTACATCAGCGTTGCGCGGCCGCCACCCGCGTACGGCGCGACGAGTTCGACGGCCGGGCGGTCGCCAAACAGTTCCTCGAGGTGTATCGAGAGGCTGCGGCCCGGCGGGGCTAATCGGCGGCGCTAACCGGCCGCGGCTAACACGCCGCGGCTTACGCGCCGCGGCAACGCCCTTAACGGTAGCGTTAACTTCAGCAGTTGTTGATTCTTTAGACGCTTTTCGTTAGCCTGCTGCAGTAACACTATGGATAGCGGCACACACACGGCATTACTTCTCGGAATCGATATCGGCTCTACCACCGTTAAGGCGGCACTGGTAGATCCGGCGGCTGAGCAGGTTGTTTGGCATCGCTACCTGCGGCATGAGGCCGAACAGCGTGCCGTTACCGAGCGCGTGCTGCGAGAGCTTGCCGAGTACTGCCCGTGGCGTCCGGTTCAGCCGATCTTCACCGGCAGCGGCTCGCGCGATATCGCGGAGCGGTGCGGGCTCCCGCATGTGCAAGAGGTGGTAGCAAACAGCCTCGCGGTGCGCACCTTCTTCCCTGAGGCGCGGGTCGCGATCGAGCTCGGCGGTCAAGACGCCAAAACGATCTTCTTCAGACACGACCTCGAGACCGGACAGTTGGTAGCTTCCGATATGCGCATGAACGGCAGTTGCGCGGGCGGAACCGGGGCGTTCATCGACGAGGTTGCGAGCTTGCTCCAGATCGCGCCTGAGCGGTTCAACGAGTACGCCGCAGGCGGGACACAGGTGCACCAGATCTCCGGGCGCTGCGGCGTGTTCGCCAAGACCGATCTGCAACCTTTGCTCAATCAGGGTGTTTCGCGCGAAGACCTTGCGTTGTCTACGTTCCACGCGCTTGCTCGCCAAACCGTCGGTGGGCTCGCGCAAGGGCTCGAAATCACGCCTCCTGTGGTGTTTCAAGGTGGGCCGCTGACCTTCAACCCCCGCCTTGTCGAGGTTTTTGCAGAGCGCTTAGGGCTCGACGAATCGCAGACACTGACGCCCGCCAGACCGGAGTTGTTTGTGGCGCACGGAGCTGCGCTTGCGGTGCCGGTCATCTTTCCGGAGACCAAGGCAATCACCACGTTGGAGCTCGCCGAGCAGTTCATGACCATGAACCGCGAAAACCGCGGCTGGGGTACCGGAACGCAGGACGAACCCGGAGGCGAACCGACGGACGCTCAGGCGCGCTTCGAGGCGATGCCGTTTTTCGCCGACGAGGCGGAGCGTGCGGAGTTCCTCGAACGGCACGAGCGCCCCGAGAAGCAGCGGCGCGAGTTTCCCGCCGGTAGTACCCAGGCGGTGTATATTGGAATAGACGCCGGTTCAACTACCACGAAGATTGCGCTCATCGATGAGCACGATGAGCTGCTCGACTCGGAGTACTCCTCCAACAAAGGCGAGCCGCTCTACGTTGCGGCCGAGTTGCTGCACAACCTGCTTGCGCGCTATGAAGCCGAAGGCGTTACGCTCGATATTCGAGGCCTCGGCACTACCGGGTACGGTGAGAGACTGTTCGCGGCCGGGTTCCGCGCCGATTACCACACCGTCGAGACGGTGGCGCACGCACGCGCGGCGCTTCGATGTGAGCCCGAAGCCGGCTTCATTCTCGATGTCGGCGGGCAGGACATGAAGGCGATCCGCGTGGTCGACGGGGTTGTAACCGGCATCACGCTGAACGAGGCGTGCTCGGCCGGTTGCGGCTCATTTCTCGAGAGCTTCGCGGCAACCTTGGGAGTTCCGGTTGACGAAATCGCCAAGCGCGCCTTCGCCTCCGAGAACCCGAGCCGCCTTGGGTCGCGTTGTACGGTGTTCATGAACTCCTCGATCATCACCGAGCAGAAGAACGGCAAAACTCCCGAGGACATCATGGCCGGACTCTGCCGCTCGATCGTGGAGAACATCTTTACCAAGGTCGTGCGCGTTGCAAACTTCGGGATGCTCGGCGACCGTGTTGTGGTGCAGGGCGGTACTTTCGAGAACGACGCGGTGCTTCGCTCGCTCGAACAGTATATCGAGCGCCCGGTTGTGCGAGCCCCGTATCCGGGGCTGATGGGTGCCATCGGGATCGCGATGCTCGCACGCGAGCACCAAGCCGCCGCCGGGGCCGAGCGCTCGGCGTTTAGCGGGCTCGCCGATCTCGAGAACTTCGGTTTCGAGCGCCGAACCGGGCTGGTCTGCGACCTGTGCTCAAACGCCTGCAGCCGAACCGTGGTCCGCTTCACCGGAGGAGAGCAGTTTGTAACCGGCAACCGCTGCGAACGCGGCGCCGCAGTATCCCTGCCCACAGCCTCGCGGCCGGCCGCGGCGGACTCCCCGCCTCGCACCGGAGGGTCGCGGGTGAGAAATATCATGGCCGAGCGCGAGCGGCTGCTTCTTGAGCGCACCGAGGGCGAACGCGGTCATGGTCGGCAGAAAGCCGGCGATCTCGTTTGGTCCGACAAGGCTGCCGGCGGAGCCGGCGCCGCAGCTGCGGGCGGCGGTAGCGGCCCGGGCGGTCCCGCGGGCGTAGCCGGGCTGCGCATCGGAATTCCGCGCGCGCTTGAGTTCTGGCAGAGCTTGCCGTTCTGGCGCCGTTTCTGGAGCGCGTTGGGCCACGAGGTGGTGCTCTCGGGATCGAGTAGCTGGGATCTTTATGAACGCGGCATCGCTTCGGTGCCGTCGGACACGGTCTGCTTTCCGGCGAAACTCGCGCATGGTCATCTGTACGATCTCGTGGATCGGGGTGTCGATCGCATCTTTATGCCGATCGTGAATCGCACTCCGCCCGAGAATCCGAACACGCAGAGCGACCATGTCTGTGCGGTCCTCAAAGGCTATCCAATCGTGCTCGAGGTGAGCGACGAGCCGGAGGGGCGCTTTGGAGTTCCGCTTGACCGGCCGTTGTTTCACTGGGTAAACGAAAAGGTGCGGCGCCGGCAGATCGTCGACTGGATGACGCGCGAGTTTGGGGCAGAGGCACGCGAGGTTGCGGCCGCTGTCGACGAGGCCGCCGAGGCGCAGCGCAACTTCGAAAGCCGCCTGCGCGACAAAGGTCGAGACCTGCTCGAAGAGCTCGAGGGCACGGATCGCTTCGCGGTGGTGCTCGCGGGGCGTCCGTACCACACCGACCGAATCGTGAATCACGATCTTGCAAACTACTTCACCGATGCCGGTATACCGGTGCTTACCGTCGACAGCCTTCCGGATCTCGACACGGTAGACCTCAGCTCAACGCGGGCGGAGCTCACGATAAACTACCACGTGCGCATGTTCGCTGCCGCGCTGCGGGTGGCCGAGCATCCCAACCTGGAACTGGTGCAGATCGTGAGTTTCGGCTGCGGTCACGACGCAATCATCACCGACGAGATAACTCGGCTGATGGAGTCGCGCTCCGGCAAGACGCCGCTCGTTCTCAAGCTCGACGAGACCGAGGTCACGGGGCCCCTACAGCTGCGGGTGCGGTCGTTTATCGAGACCGTGACCGCCCGACGCGCCGGTGGGAAGTCGTCCGGTAATGCGGTTGCAGCGACGCATAAGCCGCTTGAGGGAGGCCCTGTCGAGGACAGTCACGATCCGTTTCCGGTTAAGTATCATAAACGCGATAGGCGAACCCGCGTGATCATGGCGCCGAACGTTACACGTGCATTCTCTCAGGTGATCAGTGCCGCGATCTCGGCCGACGGCTATCGAATCGCCCCGGTGCCGATGGCAGACCGCCGCGCGATCGAGCTCGGCAAGCGCTATGTGCACAACGATATGTGCTTCCCGGCTCAGGTGAACGTGGGTGAGATGCTTCGGGCGCTCGAGACCGGTTTCGTGAAGCCCGACGAGGCGGTCTGCGGCCTCGCGAAGGTGCAGTGCGACTGCCGACTCGCGCATTACGCAACCGTGGCGCGCAAAGCGCTGGACGACGCCGGGTACGAGCAGGTTCCGATCATCACGACCGACGACGACACCAAGAACATGCACCCCGGTTTCAGCCTCAGCCCGCTGTTTCAGCTGCGGATGGTCTGGGGCTTGGCGATTATCGATGCACTCGAGGATCTGAGGCGGCAGATTCGCCCGTACGAAGAGATGCCCGGGCGGGTCGACGAGGCGTTCGAGCGAGGTATCGAGCGAATTGCCGAAGGTATCGGACGCTCGATCAAGGCGGCGCTCCGGGCGTTCGAGGATACGGTCGGGGAGCTGTGCGAGGTTCCGCTGACCGACGAACCGCAGCGGGCAAAGGTCTTCATCATCGGTGAGTTCTTGCTGAACTTTCACTCCACGAGCAACTTCCGGATCGAGCGTTACCTCGAGGCGAACGGTATGCAGGTAGTGCTACCGAACATCTTAGATTCCTTCCGGCGCTTGTTCATGAAGGCCCGGACCGAGCGCAAGCAGTTCTTCATCCGGCACTCGTTTCTCGAGACCGCGTTGAACGACGTGAGCGAGCTCTTGATCGATTACGCGCTCAACAAGGTGGAGGCGATCGCGTCGCGACATCCGCGCTACACCGCCCGCGCGCGTCTGCCCGAGATCGCGAAGCATTCCGAGGAGCTTGTGCATCACACCTTCACCGCGGGCGAAGGGTGGATGATCGCCGGCGACATTCTGCACTACGCCGCCCAAGGGGTGAAGTCGTTCTTGATTTTGCAGCCGTTCGGATGCTTGCCGAATCACGTGACCGGGC
>PUOW01000393.1 GCA_003552185.1 Spirochaetaceae bacterium | reverse complement strand
TCACAGTAGAGAAGCATAGTAGAAGCATCGAGATGAGCAGCGCACAATCGACCCTAGTAGGAATAGATCTCGGCACCTCGAGCGTTAAGGTCGTCGTTATGACGCCGGACGGCAGGATGCTCGCGGCGGCCACCCGCAACTACGAAACCGCCTCCCCTTACGACGGATGGGCCGAGCAAGACCCCGATCAGTGGTGGCGGAGCACGATCGAAGCCTTCCGCGACGCCTCGGCTCAAGCAAGCCGGGAGGAGCCCGACGGCATCGAGGTGGCGGGAATCGGTTTGACCGGGCAGATGCATTCCTTCGTACTCCTTGACCGCGACAACGCTCCGGTGCGTCCCGCGATCGTGTGGATGGACGCTCGCGCGCGCGACCTGGTGCCGGCGATCAGCGCCACGATAGACAGAGGCGGATTCAAGCAATCCGTCGCGAATCGCGTTGCGGCCGGACTCACGCTCTCTCCGTTTCTCTGGGTATCCCGCCACGAGCCCCGGCTGCTCGAGCGCGCGCGAAAGCTGCTTTTCGCGAAAGACTATCTGCGGTTTCGTCTTACCGGGGACCTGGGAACCGACATCACCGATGCCTCCGGGAGTCTGCTGCTCGATATTCCGAAGCGCAGGTGGTCCGGTGAGCTTCTTGAAGCGTTAGCGCTGCCGACCCGCGTGTTACCGGAGATCGGAAACCCGTGGGACCGCGCCGGCCGCGTAACCGCGGCCGCGGCCGACGAGCTGGGGCTGAGCCGGCGCCCGTGGGTGGCGGTCGGTGCCGCCGACCAGCAGGCCTCCGCACTCGCCACCGGTGTGCTCGAGCCCGGGACGGTGCAACTCATGCTCGGCACCGGAGTGCAGGTAGCCTCGCCGACCTCGGTCGGCGATTTAGAGCTTCCCGAGTCGCTTAACTACTTCTGTCACCACCAAGGGTGGCTTGCGCAGGGGAGCGTACAAAATGGTGGCTCGGCGCTCACCTGGATTCGCACCGTTCTTCAGGCCGGGTGGGATGATCTCGAACAACATGCGGGGCGACGGCTACCTCAAGGACCGTTCTTTCTGCCGTATCTCACCGGCGAACGCACTCCGGTGATGGACGAACAGGCTACCGGGGCTTGGTTCAAACTTCGCCACAGCACCGCACGCTCGGACCTTCTCTACGCCGGGTGTGAGGGCGTGGCGTTCACGGTGCTTGACGCAGTGGAGGCGGTATTTCGCGCCCTGAAGCTCTCGGATGAAACCGAGATACGGTGTAGCGGCGGCGGCACGCGCATGCAGCAGTATCTGCAGCTTGTCTGCGACGCCCTTAGGCGGCCGCTTACGATACTGCCGAGCACCGACTCAACCGCGATCGGCGCCGCGATACTCGGCGGCGTCGCCGCCGGGTGCTTTGGCGGTCTTGAACAAGGGGTCGACGCGGTGGGTATCAGCGCAGGCCGTACCGTCTATCCGAGCGCTGAGCGGCACGCAGAGCTGCGCGAGCGGTACGTAGAGCGCAACAAACTACGCGACGCGTATCTCGGCGTTGAGACGAGCTGAACTACCCCGGACATCACTTGCCCCCGGTTTGGGCGCCACAGCTCGGCTGTCCGAGCCCCGACGGCTTTCCGGCTATGCTCAAGCGGTTATATCGGCGCGGCTCGCTTAACCCGGTTCGCCAACCCCTACAAGATCCAGTTCCTCGGCGCGGTGACATGCAACCACACGAGGCGCCGGCGCGCCGGCCGGTACCGAATACCCTCGCTCGCTCGGCATTTCTCTGAGTTGCGGCGTCTCACTACGGCAACGGTCTATCGCGTAGCTGCAGCGCGTGTGAAACGGACACCCCGGCGGCGGGTTGGCGGCGCTCGGCACGTCTCCCTTCAGCAGAATCTGCTTGCGTTCGATCTCGGGATTGGGTACAGGAATAGCCGATAACAACGCCTCGCAGTACGGGTGCAGCGGTTTCGCAAACAGCTCGGTGGTCTCGGCGAGTTCCACCAGATGCCCAAGGTACATCACGGCGATACGGTCGCTAATATGACGTACCACGCTCAAATCGTGCGCAATGAACAAATAGGTAAGATCGAACTCGCTCTGCAGGTCTTGCAAAAGGTTGAGGACCTGCCCTTGAATCGAGACATCGAGCGCCGAAACCGGCTCGTCGCAGACGATGAACTTCGGGTTCACCGCCAGCCCGCGCGCGATCCCGATGCGCTGCCGCTGCCCGCCGCTGAACTCATGCGGATAGCGATCGCGGTACTCGCGCGGCAATCCCACGATCTCCATCAGCTCGTCGACTCTCCGCTCCACCGCCTGTTGATCCTCGATAAGCTTATGAAACCAGATCGGCTCGCCGATCAATCGGTTGACCTTCATGCGAGGGTGCAGCGACGAGAACGGGTCTTGGAAGATAATCTGCATCTCACGCCGCAGCTTTCGCATCTCCTCGAGGCTGAGGTCGAAGATGTTCCGCCCCTCGAAACGCACCGCTCCGGCGCTCGGCTCCATGAGCCGCAACAGCATCCGCCCGGTGGTGGTCTTGCCGCAACCGGACTCACCCACAAGGCCGAGCGTTTCGCCGGCTTGAATCGAGAGCGTCACGTTCTCAACCGCGTGTACATGCCCAACGGTGCGACGAAACACGCCGGCGGTAATCGGAAAGTATTTCCGGAGGTTTACCACCTCCACGAGCGGCGCATCGGCGGCAGCCGCTTCCGCCGTAGCAGCAGCATCAAGTACCGAACTCATTCAGCCTGCCTCCCTTTCCGATTGCGCACGCTCTCTGCATACCAACACCGCGCCGCGTGCCCGGGCGCAACTTCCTCGAGCGGCGGCATGCTTGTGCAACGCTCGGTCGCGAAGTTGCAGCGCGGAGCAAAGCGGCATCCGCGCGGCAAGCGGGCCAGGCTCGGCACCATTCCACGTATCGTCTCGAGCCGCTCACGGGGACCCACAACCTTTGGAATAGACCCGATCAAGCCGAGCGTGTAGGGGTGCGACGGGCTGCGAAACAGCTCGTGCGCGCTCGCGGTCTCTACAACTTTGCCGGCGTACATCACCGCAACGCGGTCGGCCATCTCGGCGATCACCCCGAGGTCATGCGTTATCATCACGATCGCGGTTCCGGTTTCGTCGCGCAGCCTCCGCAACAACGCGAGAATCTGCGCCTGAATCGTGACGTCCAAAGCCGTGGTCGGCTCGTCGGCTATCAAGAGGCGCGGCTCGCATGCGAGCGCCATCGCGATCATCACCCGTTGGCGCATGCCGCCGGAAAGCTGGTGAGGGTACGCGCGCAGGCGCGTCGTGGGGTCGGGTATTCCAACCTTATTGAGCATCTCGAGCGCTATCGCGGTCGCCTCTTTCTCTCCCATACCGCGGTGTCTGCGGATACCTTCGGTAATCTGAAAGCCCACCGTAAACACCGGATTGAGCGCGGTGAGAGGCTCCTGGAAGATCATCGAGATATCGTTCCCGCGTATGTCTTCCATTTCTTCCTGGGGTTTCGCGAGCAGATCGTCACCCTCGAATCGAATGCGCCCGCCCATGATCTTGCCCGGTGGATCAGGAACGAGACGCAGAATCGAGAGCGAGGTAACACTCTTGCCGCACCCCGACTCGCCGACAACCCCAAGCGTCTCTCCGCGGTTCACATACAGCGAAACTCCGTCGACTGCTTTTAGGACGCCCTGGCGCGTATAAAACCCGGTCTCGAGATTCTCTATTTCGAGCACCGGACCGTCGTAGCCGCGGTGCTCGCCGCTTTGCTGCCCGCGTGCTTGCCGCTGTGTTGTTTCGGTGGTAGCACCTGCCATTATGACTCCTTCTGTCGCGGGTCGAGCACATCGCGCAACCCGTCCCCGAAGATGTTAAGCCCAAGTACCGCGATCATGATAAATAGTCCCGGAAACGTAGTCATCCAGGCGGCGCGGTACATATGCGGGCGCCCGTCGGCGAGGATATTGCCCCAACTGGGAGTCGGCGGAGGGGTCCCCGCCCCGATGTAACTCAGCCCGGCTTCAGCGATAATCGTCAGCGCAAGAATAAACGTCGCCTGAACGATGAGCGGAGCCATGACGTTCGGAAGAATGTAGCGATAAATGATGCGAAAGTTGCCGAGCCCAACCGCGCGCGCCGACTCAACGTAGGCCTCTTCACGTACGCTCAAAACCTGCCCACGCACCACACGCGCAGTCCGTGGCGTGTACACGATCGAGAGCGCGATGATGACGTTCCCGATATGCGGGCCCAAGGCCGCTAAGATCGCGATCGCGAGCAGAATCGACGGGAACGCCATCAGCGCATCCATCACGCGCATGAGGATATTGTCGACCCGGCGAAAATAGCCCGACAGTAAACCGATCACGGTTCCGGCCACGGTAGAAAGCGCCACCACACCGACGCCGACGTACATCGAGACGCGTGCCCCGTATACCACCCGACTGAAGACATCGCGCCCGAACTCGTCGGTTCCCATCAGGTTCTCGGCGCTTGGCGGGAGAAACCGCTCGCGCACCGCCGTGCGATACGGGTCGTGCGTCGCGATGAGTGGCGCCGCAACTGCAATGACCACCATACTCAGCGCCATCACCAAGCCTATCATCATGCGCCCACGACCGCCGCCGAGTTTCTTCATCAGGCTGCGTTTGAGCGGGCCTTCGATCGGCTCCTCGTCCCACTCCTGCGGCATCGCCTCATCGCGCGCTTGCGTCATACCTTCTTGATTCTGCGGTTGATCTTGCATAGTAAGCTCTCGATAGCCCTCACTCGTCTCAATCGTAGCGGATCCGCGGGTCAAACACCGCGTACAACAGGTCTATCACCAGATTGACCATGATGATCATCATCGCGGTCAAGAGAAGCGACCCTTGAATCACCGGATAGTCCCGCCGCATTACCGAGTTCACGACCAGCCGGCCTATACCCGGGAGGTTGAACACGGTCTCGATCACGACCGAGCCGGCCATCATCGCCGCGATCACCAAGCCTGTTACGGTAAGAATGGGGTTGATCGCGTTCATGAACGCATGGCGGTACATCACAACGCGCGCTCGAATCCCCTTCGCTCGAGCGGTCTGCACATAGTCTTGCCGCATCACCTCGAGCATGCTGGAGCGCGTCATGCGCGCGATAATCGCCGAGTTGGGGTACCCCAACGCAATCGCCGGCATGATGAGGCTGCGCAGCGAAGCCCAAAAATCGACCCGGGAAAACCCCTGCGCCGGCAGCCACCCAAGCGTCACCGCGAACAGAAGAATAAGCATCATGCCGAACCAGAAGTTTGGCAGCGATATCCCGGTGAAGATAAACAACGTCGCGATCTTATCTATCAGGGTGTTCTGCTTCAGCGCCGAGATGATGCCGATCGGGATCGCGAGCACCAACGCCACCGCGAGGCCGGCACCGGCAAGCATCAGCGTCACCGGAAGCGCCGAGAAATACGCTTGTGTCACCGGGCGTCGTTGGTAGAACGACATCCCTAAATCACCCTGAACAACCCCAGTTATCCAGCGACCGAACTGCACCATGATCGGTTGGTCTACGCCCAAGCGTTCGCGCATACGCTCAAGCTCTTGCGGCGGCGCGTCGGGCGAAACAAAAAAGGTCGCCGGATCACCGGGCGATAACTGCATCAGAAAGAACGCGATGATGCTCACGAGCAACGCGATCGGAACCATCCCCAGCAGTCTTCGAATGATGTAGGCGTGAATAAGTCACCTCCCACCGGAACTCGCGTGTAGCTTGAGTGCCGGCACAAATGTGCCGGCACTCAACGCCATTATGCGCCTGTTTCAGAGGTCTCGTCGAGTGCTATTCCTTTTCAATATTCCAAAGAACCAATTTGAACCACGACGGAACGTTGCTGACGTTGGCGCGCGATCCGGCGAGCTCGAATACG
>PUOW01000013.1 GCA_003552185.1 Spirochaetaceae bacterium | reverse complement strand
GTAACGCTGCAGGCGCGCTTGGCGCAGACCGCTTCGCGCTTCGAGAGTCCCGAGCTCACCACGGTGGTCGAAAGCTTTGAACGCGTAACCGACGACCTGCGCGACAACACCATGAGCGTTCGTATGCTTCCGATCGGCACCACCTTCAGCAAGTTTAAGCGGCTGGTGCGCGATCTCTCGAACGAGCTCGGCAAACTCGCCGAGATCGAGACAATCGGCGGCGAAACCGAGCTCGATAAAACCGTGATCGAGCGCCTCAACGACCCCTTGGTGCATATCATCCGCAACAGCCTCGACCACGGCATCGAGAAACCTTCGGCCCGCAGAGCGGCCGGCAAGCCCGAGACCGGTGTAATCACGCTCGCGGCCGAGCACTCCGGCGCGCATGTCTTGATTACCGTAACCGACGACGGTGCCGGCTTAGATGCCGAACGCGTGCGGCAGGTCGCGATCGAGCGCGGCGTAATCAGCGGAAACGAGGAGCTCAGTACGCAAGACTGCTACGACTTGATCTTTGCTGCCGGGTTTTCTACGGCAGAGTCGGTGAGCAATGTCTCGGGGCGCGGCGTCGGGATGGATGTTGTGCGGCGCGAGATAGAGTCCCTTGGAGGTTCGGTCGCGCTCGAGAGCACGCCGGGGGAAGGCAGCACATTGCGCCTTGCGATACCGCTCACGCTCGCGATTATCGACGGGTTGCTCGTGCGTCTCGGCGACGACAAATACGTGGTGCCGCTGTCTTCGGTAGAAGAGTGCCTCGAGCTGCGCAAGGAAGATCGAAAGCAGGACGACGGTCGGCGGATGCTCAATAACCGCGGCGAGGTGCTGCCGTACGTAGAGTTGCGGGGGGTCTTCAAAGCGAGCGGAGATCGGCCCGATATCGAGCAGATCGTGGTCGTGCATAATCAAGGCGACCTAATCGGCTTCGTGGTCGACGAGGTGATCGGGCATAACCAGACCGTGATCAAGAACCTTGGACGATTGTATCGCGAAACCGACGGCATCTCCGGCGCCACCATTCTCGGCGACGGTTCGGTTGCTCTGATACTAGACACCCAGCGGCTTGCAACCGTTACCATTGCGGAGAACACATGAGCGACACACAGATCCCAACCCGCACCGGCCTATCCGATGATCAGTTCAAGCGTCTCGCGAGCTTTATCGAGGGCGAGATCGGAATCCGGATGCCCGACACCAAACGCATCATGCTCGAGTCGCGCCTCCAGAAGCGGCTGCGTACGCTCAAGATGAGCACCTTCGAAGAGTACCTCGAGCATGTGTTCTCCGATCATCAGCGCGAGTCGGAGTTGGTGCACATGATCGATGCGGTAACCACCAACAAGACCGACTTCTTCCGTGAAGCCGATCATTTTGATTTTGTGCTGCACCAAGCCCTGCCGCGCCGGTATGCCGAGGCGGGGTGGGGGCGTTCGCGGCGCAATCCGCTGCGGGCCTGGTCCACCGCGTGCTCAAGCGGCGAAGAGATCTACACGCTCGCGATGACCTTCGAGGAGTTCAAGGCACAGCACTCCGATTTCGAGTACGTGATACTCGGCACCGATCTGTCCTCGGCGATGCTCGAGCGTGCGCGCTCGGCGATCTACCCGGAGGAACGTATCGAGCCGGTGCCCGACGCGTACCGGCGGAAGTATCTGCTTCGAAGCAAGGACCGGAGCAAGAACACGGTGCGGGTAAAGGCCGAGCTGCGAAATCGCGTTCGGCTCCATCGCTTAAATCTTATGTCCGACGACTTCGGAATCCGGAATCAGTTCGAGATCATCTTCTGCCGCAACGTGATCATCTATTTCGATCGGCCGAATCAGTCCAAGCTGTTGCATCATCTCTATCAATATCTCGTGCCGGGCGGCTATCTTTTGCTAGGACATTCCGAGACCTTGGCAGGGCTTGAGCTGCCGTTGCACTCGGTGGCGCCGACGGTATATCAGAAGCCCGAATGAGGGTCGTGACAGGGGATCTCGGATGAACGAACTGAAGAACAAGATCGGCGTTATGATCGTGGACGACTCGGCGGTGGTACGCGAGGCGCTGCGCACCATTCTCGAAAGCGACGACGCAATAGAAGTGGTCGGAACCGCGGCGGATCCGTACGTCGCGGCCGAAAAGCTACGAAAGGTAGTGCCGGACGTCATTACGCTCGATATCGAGATGCCGCGGATGGACGGACTGAGCTTTCTCCGTCGTCTCATGGCCCAGCATCCGCTTCCGGTGGTGATCTGCTCGTCGCAGGCGGGGGAGGGCTCCGACAACGCGCTCCGCGCGCTTGAGTACGGCGCGGTCGATATCGTACAGAAACCGAAGATGGGCGCGAAGCAGTTTATCGAGGAGTCGAAGGTTGAGATCATCGACGTCGTGAAGGCTGCGCACCTCTCGAAGGTGAAGAAGATCGCTCCCGAGAAGGCGGCGCCCGCCGAGCGCGATATCGCCCCAAAACTCACCGCCGACGCGGTGATACCGCGGGCGAAGGGGCCCGCCGCGATCGAGACCACCGAACGCGTGGTGGTTGTGGGGGCGTCCACCGGTGGAACCGAGGCGCTTCGGGAGTTCTTGATGGCGCTCCCGGGAGACGCGCCGGGGATCGTGATCGTGCAGCACATGCCGGAGAACTTCACCGCGGCGTTCGCAAGGCGCCTCAATGAGCTGTGCGCGCTTACCGTCAAGGAGGCCGAGCATAACGACAGCGTAATCCGCGGCCGCGCCTTGATCGCGCCGGGCAATCGTCACACCTTGCTGAAGCGAGCCGGCGCGCGCTACTACGTGGAGGTCCGCGACGGGCCCTTGGTGAGCCGCCACCGCCCGTCGGTAGACGTGCTGTTCCGATCCACGGCGCGCTACGCCGGAAAGAACGCGATCGCGGCCATCATGACCGGCATGGGTGACGACGGAGCATCCGGAATGCTCGAGCTCAAGGAAGCCGGCGCGTACACGATCGGGCAGGACGAGGCGAGCTGCGTGGTCTACGGCATGCCGCACGAGGCGCATAAGCGCGGCGCGGTTATGAAGGTGTTGCCGCTGAAGGATATCGCCGGGCATGTCATGACGCGTGACGAGCGGTAGCTCTGCGGGGTGTAGCGATGGCCGGAGAGAGCATTCTCATCGTAGAAGACGAACCGATCGTAGTTCTCGATATGAAGTCTCGTCTCAAGAAACTCGGCTACCACGTCGTCGGAGATGTGCGCACCGGCGAAGAGGCGGTCACGGCGGTAAAAGAGCTTCTGCCGGCATTGGTGTTGATGGATATTCAGCTCGAGGGCGAGATGGACGGCATCGATGCGGCCGAGGAGATTCAGCGACAGATCGAGACGCCGGTGATCTTCGTTACCGCAACCAGCGACGGCGAAACGCGAGCGCGCGCCAAGACGAGCCGGGCGTCGGGATATATCCTCAAGCCGTTCAACGAGCGCGAGATCGAGGTCAGCATCGAGATGGCGCTTTACAAGCACCAAGTCGATCGAGAGCTCAGACGCTCGCGTGAGGCGGCGCTGAAGGCGGTGAAGGCCCAGAACGAGTTCGTCGCAAACATGACGCACGAGCTCCGTACGCCGCTGAACAGCATTATCGGGATGACCGAACTGCTGCGCCCCCGGATACAAGACCGCGAGTCCGGCGAGTACCTCGATATTCTCAGACAATCGAGCACAACCTTGCTCTCGATCATCAACGGAATTCTCGATTTTTCGAAGCTGGAAGACGGCAAGATGCAGCTGCACGAACGGCGCTTCGATCTGCCTACGTTGCTCTCTCGTGTCCTCGATCAGGTTGCGGTGCAGGCGGCGAAGCAGGGGCTACGCCTCGAGTGCGAGTTGCACCCCGATTGTGCCTGCGAACTGCGGGGCGACGAGTACAAGCTACAGCAAATCCTTGTAAACTTGCTCTCGAACGCGGTGAAGTTCACCGAGGAGGGGCGCGTGCGGCTCGCGGTGCGGCGCGATCCCCACCAGGAGCCGGTATCGGATGAGAACGGCGGCCCGAAAACGCCGGTGTTTGAGTTCGAGGTTTCCGACACCGGCGTGGGGATTCCTCAAGACCAGATCCAAGCGATGTTCCAACCGTTCACGCAGGTGAACCAAGGGTCAACGCGCAAGCAAGGCGGTACCGGGATCGGTCTCACGCTGGTACGCGATATGTCGACGGTGATGGGAGGAACGGTAGATATTCGGAGCGACCTCGGCGCCGGGAGCGAAGCGCGGGTACGGCTTCCACTCGGTACGAGTAGCGAGCCGGCCGACCACTCCCTTCACCAGCCGCTGCCGGAGCGCATCACGACGCTTCACGTGCTTTCGGCCTCGGCGGAGCGCATACGGTACCTCGCCGAGTGGTGCGAGGTATGGGGCGTTGGGTTTGTAGGCCACCACTCGAAAGACGCGGCCCTGCAGGCGCTTCAAACCGGCCCGCCGGGCGCGGTGCTGTGTGTCGAGACCGGCATCCCGGGGTACGAGGCGCTTCGAGGCGAGCTACAGTGCGGCCTATCCGGCGAATCGCCGCTGCTCGGGGTGGTCACGATTCGTTCGATCGCGCGCGACGAGCGGCCGAACAGTTTCACGGCCTGCGGCAATACTCGCAGTGTTCTCGAACCGCTTCGTGTGGAGCAGCTTCGCAGCGTTCTCGCCGGGCTCGCGGTGGCGGCGGACACAAACGATACGCAGCACGACCAACGCACGAGCGACGCCGACGCTAACGACGGCAGGAGGGCAGGCAGTAGCGCCGGCGGCCGCAGCTCCGGCGGCCGGAACGCCGCCGGCCGCGGCAGCTCCGCTGCTGAGGGGAGGCTGCTGCGAACCTTCTTGGAAGCCGCCGAAAGAGAGGCTGGTTTACGGAGCGGTGAGCCGATCGATTCCGAGAGGCTTGTGCCGGTTGTGAAACGCATTCGTGCCGAGGCGGAGCAGGAGGGGCTGAGCGAGCTTTCGGAGCAGCTTTTTCGGCTCATGATCGCGCTACGGCGCGACGATCGGCAAACGGTTCGGCAGTTGCTGCAGTACTTCGCGCGACTGTGCGATGAAACGGTACACGAGTAGATCTCAGGGGGAGGTGCGATGAGGTTCTTGGTAGTGGAAGACGATTTCGGTAGTCGGCGATTGCTGCAGGTTTTGTTACGCGAATGGGGTACCTGTGACGTTGTGGTCGACGGCGAGGAGGCTATTGAGGCGTTTCGTCTCGCCTGGGAAGAGAACGAGCCCTACGACACATTATTTCTCGATATCATGATGCCTCGCATGGACGGTCAGACAGCGCTCAAACGAATCAGAGAGATCGAGCGCGAGATCGGTATCGAGGAGCTCGATCAGGTGCCGGTGATTATGATCACGGCTCTCGAGGACCCCAAGAACGTTATCGAGGCCTACTATCGCGGCGGTGCGGCATCGTACATCGTGAAACCGGTAGCGCGTGAAGACATAGAGACGCAGCTCAGCAAGCTCGGCTTGATTCCCGGCTGAAACCGGCGACAGCCGGTTCGCTTGTCGCGCGCGGCCGCCGGGCAACGCCGAACAACGGCGCTCGGCGGCGGTCGGCATGCGCGCTGTGTCCTGCGACTTCTGCTTGAAACGGCGGGTCACTCCGTAGTACACAATACATAGCTATGCACCAATCGTTCATTCGCAACTTCTGTATCATCGCACACATCGATCACGGGAAGTCCACCTTGGCCGATCGCCTCATCGAGAAAGCCAAGATCATTACGGCGCGCGAGTTTCACGACCAGCTGCTCGACTCTATGGATATCGAGCGCGAGCGCGGGATCACGATCAAGTCGCACGCCGTCAGCATGCCGTATCCGGCCGCCGATGGAAACTCGTACCACTTAAACCTCGTCGACACGCCGGGGCACGTCGATTTTTCGTACGAGGTTTC
>PUOW01000169.1 GCA_003552185.1 Spirochaetaceae bacterium | reverse complement strand
CGGTGAACTCGCGCTCAAGTGTGAGCGCCTCGTCTGTGAGAACCGCAATCTGTTCGCTCGAAACCGAGAATGCGCGCGGCCATCGCGGCGGCACGCTGTACACCACCTCATGCGGCGGGATGCTGAGTGGGTGAGGCGGGCAGAACGTCACGAACCGCAGACCGTGCGCGATCAACGCGAGCGTCACGCCGTACGACAGCTGATCCACCACCCAGAGGTCGGGGCGCAACGACGCGTTGAGCTCTCCAACGCGCTCGATCAGCTCCTCGGGATTCGCGAGCATATCCTCGAGCCGGTGTCGGTTCTGCGTGCGCAGGGTCTCTATAGGGCCGCGCTTGGTTGCATCAAGGAACTCGTGTAATCGCTTCCGTTCTCGTTCGGCCTGCTGTGTGGCGCCGGCTTGGCCGGTGTTTGCATTGCGGTTGATGTTGATCTCGCAGAACTGCAACCCTCGCCGGCTCACCTCGTTCTCAAACGCTTCGCTGCACCCAAGGTAGGTTTCGGCGCCGGCGTCGCGCAGCGCCGCCGCAAGCGCCGCGAGCGGATAAAAGTGCGAATAGAACGGCGGCGAAAGCACGGCTATTCTCGTGCTGCTCGGCGTCCGGTTCATGTGTCGGCTCATGTGTCGAGTCCTTGAAAAAACAACGAATGTCGGAAACGGCGCCGTGCGAGGCTCAGCACAACCGGCATCAACAGCGCCGCCAGGTATAGCGCCGCCGCCAGTTGAAACCTCGGTGAACTTGGGTCGGAGATGCTGTCGCCCAAAAACGCCAGGATAAACAGGACCGGACCGTTGCCGAAAAACGAGGCGAGCAAGAACTGTTTGTACGAGATCCTCGTCACTCCGGCGATGTGGTTTTGAAGCTCGTACGGCAGAGTCGGGAGCAATCTGAGATAGAAGAACACCAAAAATGCGTGCCGATTGATGAGGTCCACGTATTTTTGTACGCGGGTGTTTCCGAGCGCGCGCTCAACACGGTGGCGTCCGAGGCGCCGCGACACGGTGAACGGCAGCAGACTCGCGAACAACGTAACGCCGAACGTCAGCACACCGCCCCAGACCGTCCCAAACGCAAGGCCTGCTGCAACCGTCATGACTGTTGTGGCGTAGGGCACGAACACGGCGCCAAGGTAGAGGAGCGTCCAGATCAAAGGCGCAACCGGGCCGAACGCAAGAACGAGCTCTTTGACGACGAGCGGATCGGCGAGCTCGGCGCGCACTGCAAGCACGATCGCCGCAAGAAGCGCGGCCGCTGCGAGAACCCGAATGAGTCCCACAGCGAAAGCCTTTCCGAGTTTCTGTGTGTCGACGGTCATTAACGAGCATCATAGGCGCTCACCCGTGCATGCGCAACCGGCCGAAGCGGCCGTGCCGAGGTGGCCGAACCGTCCAGCCTCGCAGCCGGCCCAGACGCGCGCGGAGCCCTGCCCCGCGCGGGTGCGGCCCGGTGCCTGTGCAGCCCTGCCCGGCGCGGCGCGGGTTGATTGAGCACCGTCGATTTGCTACCGTTTCGCGCGATGACGGAACGAGCGAAGTGGTCTTCAGAGCGGGCGTTTGTGCTCTCCACTGCCGCTGCGGCGGTAGGGCTCGGCAACTTGTGGCGCTTCCCGTATATGGCGGGCGACAACGGCGGTGCCGCCTTTATCCTCGCGTATCTGATCGCAGCCGTAATACTCGGGTTTCCGATTATGGTGCTCGAGATCGGAGTCGGCCGGGCGGCTCAGGGCAGCCCGGTGCGCACCTTCCGCCGGTATCACAAGCTCGCCGCAGTGTTCGGCTGGGTTGTGGTGGCGCTTACCGGGATCATCCTGAGCTACTACCTTGTGATCACCGGTTGGACGCTTGGGTACGCCGCCCGTAGCGTCACCGGAAACCTCGTGGGCTTCGAGGAGTTCACCTCCGGGTATGTCTCGCTGTGGCTGTTCTTTGTGGTGGCGATTATTGCGGCCGCAGTACTGGTGCGTGGCGTAGAGGGGATCGAGAAATCTACCACCATCCTGATGCCGGTCTTGATCGCGATCGTGATCGGGCTCGCGGCGTTCGGGCTCACGCAGAGCGGCGCCGGCGAGGCGCTGCGGTTCATGTTCAGTCCCGATTTCGGTGAGCTCGCGAGCCCGTCGATGTGGTTGTTTGCATTCGGGCAGGCGTTCTACTCGCTTGCGGTCGGCCAAGGCTACCTCATCACGTACGGCAGCCATCTGCCGGACAAGGTGCATCTTCCGCGCGCGGCCGGTTCCGTGGCGGCAATCGAGACCGTGATAGCGCTCTTAGCCGGGTTGATGATCTTCCCGATGGTGTTCACCGCCGGGCTCGCGCCCGACGAGGGGAGCGAGCTCGCGTTCAACACGCTCCCGCGCGTCTTTGAAACGATCCCCGGCGGAGCGCTGCTTGCCGCGGTGTTCTTTGTGTTGTTCTTCCTCGCGGCACTGAGCTCCTGCATCGCGGGCCTCAAGGTAGTGGTAACCGCGGTGAAGGAAGAGTTCGAGATGACTCAACTCCGCGCCGTGATCGCCACAATTGTTCCGGTTGTTGTCCTCGGCGTTCCGTCGGCGCTGAGTTTCACGCCGGTGCAGCTGCAGCTCGCAGGGCGGCCGTTCTTGGAAGTCGTAGACCTGTTTGCGGCAACGCAGATCGTTGTTGCGTCGGGCATTATCGGCGGAGCGCTGATATCGTGGCTGGTGCCGCGCGAGCGCCTCGTGGAGAAGATGGGCGTTGCGCATCCAAAGGCGGCATGGTGGATGATCAGCGCCGCGCGATACCTTCCCGCGCCGGTACTGTTGTTGCTGCTGGTCACGATAGTTCTGTGATACAGTCCTGTGATACGCGATAGCGCCGTAATCCGCTGCGCCGGCTGCTCACCCTTGCCGAGTACGAGCGACGAAGAACTCGTAGGCGTAGTACTCGGAGTAGCGTCGGTGCAGCTCGGGCTCTGCGGCCAGCTGCTCTATGATCTCAAGCGCCTCAGGATCGTCTGCATGACGCGTTCTCAGGCGCTCGATCTGCTCGCTCATCGGTTCGTAGAACTCGGCCCACCAAGCTTCGTCCGGCAGCGTGAAGTGCTCGAGCACCTCGAAGCCGCTGCGCTGCAGGAGCGCTCCGACGCTCTCAACGTCGCCCATGCTCGGATAATCGAGCTCAAAGGTCTCTCGGACCTCCGCAGGAGCGCCGGGCTTGCGCCACACCGCATCGGTGAACGCGAGGTAACCGCCGGGCCGTAGCAGGCTGCGGCAAACCGGTAAGGCGCGCTCGAGCGATATACTGTACAGCGCGCCCTCGGACCACACGAGATCGAACCCTGCCTCCGGCAAGCCCGGCGCCGCCATATCGGCGACGAGCGCGCGCACGCGCGGCTGAAGGCCGGCGCCGCGCAGCGTTGCATCGAGCCGTTCGATAAACGGTGGGTGGTTGTCGACCGCGACGATCTGCCCGTCGGTAAGCTCGGCGAGGTGCACCGTTTGCGCGCCGGTGCCGCACCCGAGGTCTAGGATATCGGGTGCCGGGGGAAGCTCGCGGCAGAGCCGTAGCGCCGCCGCGGTTGAGTCGCGATCGCCGGGACCCTGCCGGGGCAGGGCCTCGTAAAGTTCAAAGAAGATCTTCCAGAACTTCTCCTCGCCCGCGTTCATCTCGACACCCCGGACGCAACCAGCCGCCGGTACGGGCGGTGCCACGTGAATCGCTCAGTCGCCGAGTTGGTCGAGCGCATCTTTGAAGCTTTCCACGGTGCGGTCGATGTTCTTGAGCTTGTCGATGCCGAACAGCCCAACACGGAAGGTTCGGAAGTCGTCGGGTTCGTCGCACTTTAGCGGTACCCCCGCGGCCACCTGGACTCCGGCGGCGGCAAACTTCTTTCCGGTACGAACTCCGTCGTCATCGGTATAGCTCACCACCACGCCGGGGGCTTCGAAACCCTCGGCGGCAACGCTTGGAAAGCCTCGCTCGGCGAGCAACGCGCGAACCCGTCGTCCGAGCTCAAACTGATCGGCGCGTGCTTGCTCGAAGCCGTACGCGGCCATCTCGTTGAGGGTGTCGCGAAAGACGCGCAGCGAGTCGGTCGGGAGCGTTGCGTGGTAGGCATGTCCGCCGTTCTCGTAGGCCTCCATGATTCCGAGCCACGCGCCGAGGTCGCAGGCGAAGCTCGTGCTCTTAGTTTGATCCACGCGCGTTCGCGCCCGCTCCGAGAGCATCACCAGGCCCGCGCAGGGCGACGCCGACCAGCCCTTCTGGGGCGCGCTGATCAGCACGTCTACGCCTAAGGCCTTCATATCGACCCAGACAGCCCCGGACGCCACGCAGTCGAGCACAAAGAGCCCGTCGACCGCACGGGTTGCTTCCGCGACCGTGCGGATGTAGTCGTCCGGCAGCATGACGCCGGCCGAGGTCTCAACGTGCGGAGCAAATACCACCGCCGGCTTTTGCTCCTTAACCGCGGCTACCACCTCCTCGACCGGGGGCGGCTGCCAGGCGGCTTGATGCTCCTCGGCGACACGTCGGGCCTTGAGCACGGTCTGGTTGGACGCGATCGCGCCGGCGTCGAGAATCTGCGTCCAGCGGAAACTAAACAGCCCGTTGCGAACTATAACGCAGTTCTTATCGCCGGCGAAACGGCGGGCAACCGCCTCCATCGCGAATGTGCCTCCACCGGGCACCACCGCAACCGCGTGCGCGCCGTACACCTCCTTGAGCGAGGCCGAAAGATCGCGCATCACGCCTTGGAACTGTTTGGACATGTGGTTGAGCGAGCGGTCGGTAAACACCACCGAGTACTCGAGCAGGCCGTCCGGATCGACGGAAGGTAACAAACCGGGCATCTTTACACCTCCATGCGTGTACAACTTGAGTGCTAATCTACGAAAGGGTACGTGTATTGTAGCACTAAACCCGCGCCGCGGTATACCTGCCCCAAGAAAGGATCCGGGCTCAAGCGACGGTGTGAGTCGGAAGAACCAGCCGATCGCGCCCGGAGCCCATACTCATACTTGACACTAAATATAATAATTGGTATATAGTAGAACAGAAACATAATGTGAGTTGAACAAAGGAGGCATTTCATGAACATTCCGTCGCGCTATAAGCCCTACGTTTTCGGTGCGCTTGCAGGCCTACTGCAGATTGCAAGCGTGGCGATTGCGGGGCAGTTTTTCGGCACCTCAACCACCTTCCCCCGAACCGCGGGTATGCTGATCAATAGTATTGGATTTGACGTCAGCCAAGCGCAACTCGGCGAGTTCGCAGACGGGCCGGCGGTGCTGTTGACGAACTGGCAGACATGGTTCGTGATCGGGATCGGCATCGGTGCATTTTTGATGTCGAGGGCAACCGGCACCTTCAAGCGCGAGCGGCTCCCCCAGATGTGGACCGAGCGGTTTGGGCCGAGCATGCGCACGCGTTTCGGGTTGTCGATTCTCGGCGGTATCGTCGCGATCATGGGCGTTCGTATGGCCGGCGGCTGTCCCAGCGGCCACGGGGTGAGCGGACTCGCCCAGCTCGGAGTAAGCAGTTTGATCGCGGTTACGATGTTCTTCGTCGGGGGAATCATTACTGCACGGTTAATCTACGGGCGCGCCGGCGCGTAAGACGCAGCAAAGTACGGATAACAAGAGGAGGCGAAAACAATGAGTATTCTATACGGAGTGATAACCGGGACGCTGTTCGGCGCGTTTCTTCAGGGCGGTGAGGCCATTCGGTTTGAGCGTCAAGTTGGGGCAATGCGACTCAAAGACATGACGGTCGTGAAGTTTCTCTTGACCGCGATCGTGGTGAGTTCTATCGGCGCGCATTTCATGCTCGATCTCGGCATCGCCGATTTCTCGCCGCGAGGTATTAGCCTCGGCGCTCAAGTGGTCGGTGGCCTGATGTTCGGTGTCGGCTGGGCGGTGATTGGGTACTGTCCCGGCACGAGCATCGGAGCGTTGACCGAGGGGCGATT
>PUOW01000444.1 GCA_003552185.1 Spirochaetaceae bacterium | reverse complement strand
CGGCGGGACGGGCCATGGGCGCCGGCCAGGCCGCACACCGGGCCGCGGCGGGACGGGCCATGGGCGCCGGCCAGGCCGCACACCGGGCCGCGGCGGGACGGGCCATGGGCGCCGGCCGGGGCGCCGGCCAGGCCGCGGCACCTACCGTCGACAGTACAGCCTTCGGCGCCGAGCCGTCTACACCGGTTCCTCCGCGAGAGTCTCGAACTTTGTGTAGCGCGGAACGAACGCGACGCGAATCGTTCCGACCGGCCCGTTCCGTTGTTTTGCGACTACGAGCTCGGTCTCCACTACGTTCTGATGCTCCTCCTCCTGCTCGGTTCCGCGCTCGCGGTGCAGGAAAATCACTACGTCGGCGTCCTGTTCGATCGAGCCCGACTCGCGCAGGTTCGCGAGAGTCGGCCTTCGTCCCTCAGACTCGCGGCTCACCTGCGACAACGCGACGATCGGGATGTTGAGCTCTCTCGCCAACGCTTTGAGCGAGCGCGATATCTCGGCGATCTGCTCGTGGCGGGGAATCTCGGTGTTCTCCGCCCCGACGAGTGTGAGATAGTCGATGAAAAGAATCTTGATGCCGAGTTGTGAGCGCATCCGTCGCGCCTGAGCACGAAGGTCGAGGAGCTTAATGTTCGGGGTATCGCTGATCCAGAGCGGAGCGTCGTAGATCAAGCCGGCGGCGTCGGTAAGGTTCTTGAAGTCCGACGGCCGCAGCATACCGGTTCGAATCCGTTGAGAGCCAACACGGGCCTCGCTCGCTATCAAACGCTGCATCAATGCCATATCCGACATCTCGAGCGTGAAGAAACCAACCGGGATCTTCTGGTGGATTGCAATATTGGCCGCCATACTGAGTGCCAGCGCGGTCTTCCCAACCGAAGGGCGGGCCCCAACGATGATGAACTCCGCGTCTTGAAACCCGCTGGTAAGATTATCGAGCGCCGGCAGGCCGCTCGGAATGCCGGTGTAGTCTTCCTGAGTATGATACAGCTTCTCGATCGCTTCGATGGTTCGCCCGACGATCTCGCCGGCCTTTAGAAAGCTGCCGGTTTGATGCTCGTCGGTGATCTCGAAGATCTTCCGCTCGGCTTCCTCCACGAGCATCCGACTTTCGGTACTATCGTCGTAGCCCTGGGCGATGATCTCGTTCGCGATTCGAATGAGTTTGCGTCGCGCCGAGTGCTCGCGGACGATCCGGGCGTAGTACTCGACGTTGGCGCTGGTGGGGACAACCGAGGTGAGACTCGAGACGTAGGCCGCACCGCCAACGCGCTCGAGCTCGCCGCGCGCCTTGAGCTCGTGGGTAAGCGTGATGAGGTCTATCTCTTCGCCACGATCCGAGAGACTGAGTATCGCGCTGAAAATGTGTTGGTGCGCGTTGCGGTAGAAGTCGTCGGCGCGAAGATAGGCCAGAACTCGCCCGAGAGCTTCGGGGTCGAGCAAGGTCGCACCCAGCGTGGCGAGCTCCGCATCGTTATTGTGCGGGGGAACTCGATCCTTCATCGCGCCGCAACTCGTCTATACTTTGCCTGCGTGGCTTCGTCTGCGTGTACGCCCGATGCCGCTACGCCGAACTTAGGAGAAGCCCTTTTCTTCGTCCTCTTCGCCGCCGCCGTGCGCCACGTCGTCAGTAAGCTCGGTGTCGCCGGCTTGCTCGGCGCTCTGGGCTTCCTCAGGCTCCGAGGTTTGAGCCTCATCCTGAGACGAAGCCGACGGCTCGGCTGCAGGTGCGTCGGCTGCCGGTGTGTCAGCTGCAGGTGCCTGGTCGGAAGGTGCGTCGGCTGCCGGTGCGTCGGCTGCAGGTGCCTGATCCGAAGCTACGTCGGCTGCCGGTGCCTCGCTCGCCGCTGCCGTGTCCGACGGTGCCTCGGATGCCGACCCGCCGGTGGAGGCCTGCGATGCGTTTGCGGCGACGACTCGTACCGTGACCTCGGCATCCTTGTCGCCGTAGAGCTTTACGCCCACCTTGTAGGTGCCGACGACCTTGATTGTGCCTTCGGGTACGTCGACCTTTTTGCGTTCCACCACTACGTCGCGCTTGGCGAGTTCCTCGACAATCATCTGTGCGGTAACCGCGCCGAACAGTTTGCCGTTGTCACCGGCGTTCATCATGAACACCAGTTCTTCTTCACCCAACCGCTCACTAATCTCGAGCGCGGCCTTGCGCTTCTCTTCTTTGCGCTGCTCAATCGCGGCGCGCCGCGCCTCGATGCGCATCATGTTCGAGCGGTTGTACAGCATGGCGTAGCCTTGCGGCACAAGGTAGTTGCGGGCGTACCCCCGAGCTACCTCGCAGATGTCGCCCTCTTCACCAAGATTTAATACGTCTTGTTTTAGGATCACCTTCATAGGTTCTCTCCACTCCTTTCGAAACGATTGAACTCCACCCAGTTCTCGGAAACGCCGAGTAATGCGATGCCGATCACGAGGACGACATTGAGCCCCTGCATGAACAGCATTAGTATCAGTCCGCCGAGAATGACCGCGCGTGAGACACGCCCAAACCCATAGCGGTCGAACAAAAATCGCATGATGCTCAAACCTTGCACGGCGTACAACATCACGCAGATCAACCCGAAGTTCCAGACCACGTACTCGAGCGCGCCGAGACCGACAAAGCGGGTTGCAAGCGCGCCGGCCCAAGCCAATAGACTCGGCCACAGCAACCGGTTCGGCACTTCAAAGCGGTGCAGCGCGCCCGGGCTGCGATGCCAGGTTCCGGCGAACGCGTTGCCGATAAACCAATTCGCGAGCAGCAGCAGCGTAAACGCGAACACATAGGTTCGAAGCAACACGCCGACCGCCTGCATGAACATCGGCTCGAACTCGCCTTCCTCGAACTGCGGCATCGCAGCGCCGGCATCGCCGGCCGTTTCACGAACCAGCTCATAGACCTGCTCGAACTGCGTGATTACCGACTCGCGCAGTTCCGGCGAGCGCCCCACAACCCACACGATAGGGGCCGTAAGCGCGGTAAGCAGTCCGGCCGCCAGCAACACACGATACACGCTGTGTACTCGGCCTCCGGGCTGGAGGTTTACCAACGCAAGCCCACCGAGCAAGCCGAGCGGAATCACCAAGTCGGCGCTCAAGAGTAGCGGATTCATCCGCTCGAGCTCCGCCGAAAGCGCAACGATCTGGGCTGCGCGCATCACCACGAAGCCGAGAAACACCCCGCCCAGTGCCGTCAGAAACGGCTTGGCTCCACGCCTCAGATACAGCACCTGCAACGGTACCATAAACAAAAACAGCAAGAATCCAAGCCGATAGAACAGCACAGAAGCCGCTGCGAGAGCTACCGTCTCAATTACCACCCGTCGCCGGGCCGACAACGTCATACTACCTCACGAACTGCGCCCGCGCCGACGAGACCGAGCACCTCGCCCCGACGGGAACGAGCCGGCCCCGATACGCCGCGGCGCACCGTGTGCTATGCCAGCGGCAACAGGCCGATCGCGCGCGCGCGTTTGATCTCGCGCACCAGCCGACGCTGGTTTTTCGCCGAGGTCCCGGTAATTCGACGCGGCAGGATCTTGCCGTTATCGGTAATAAACCGCTTCAGCACCTCGGGCTGCTTATAGTCGATCGTGAGGTTCTGCGTCTTGATCTTATCGACCTTCTTTCGGAAGAAGGCGCGTCCGCGGGGGCGACCCCCGGAACGATCGTCGCGGTCGTCGCCACGCCCGCCGCCGTCGTCTCGGCGTGGTGGGCGGCCGCCTGAGGGCCGATCACCTGAGGGCCGATCACCTGAGGGCCGATCACCTGAGGGCCGATCGCCTGCAGGCCGATCACCTGAGGGCCGATCACCTGCAGGCCGATCGCCGCGGGGCGCCGCCGGTCGCGGCGCTTGATCCGGTCGAGCTCCGCCGTCTTGTCCGCCTTGCGGACGATCTTCAGCGGTATTTTCACCGGTTTGATCTCTCGTTGTATCTTCGTTTGACATCTCCGGATTCCTCCTGTAATTGATCCGATCTAGAACGGTACGTCGTCCTCAAAATCGGGGCTCGGTGCGGGCGGCCCTTCGTTGCTGCGCGCCTCGGACCCACCGCCGTACTGGCCGCCGCCACCGTACTGGCCGCCGGATCCTCCGCCGCCTTCTGCGCGTCCGCCCAGCAACTGCAGATTCGAAGCGATTACCTGCACCTTGCTGCGCCGCTGCCCGTCTTGCTCCCAGCGATCTTGCCGTAGCTCACCCTGCACCGCGACCTGTTTGCCTTTCTTCAGGTAGTTATTGACCGCCTCGCCTTGACGGCCGAACACTACCACGTCGAAGAAGTTCACTTCTTCGGTCCATTGGTCGCCTTGCTTCTTCGAGTAATTGTTGGCGATCGAGAAGTTGCAGATCGGCATGCCGCTGTTGGTGTAACGCAGCTCGGCGTCGCGGGTGAGGCGACCTACCAATGACACGGTGTTTAGATCTTTCATGGGAAGCCCCTTGTAAGAGCTCGTAACGCCGGGGTTACGACTCCTCGCGCCGTACCATCAGAAAGCGCAGCAGCTCCTCTTTGAGCTTCATCGCGTTCTCGGTTTTGTGCGCGGCGGCCGGGTCCATCTCCACCACATAGTAGTAGTAGTGAGCCTGGTTCATGTTCTTGATCGGATAAGCGAGTGTGCGCCGGCCCATATCCTCTTCTTTTAGGATATTTGCCTGCAGCTGTTTCAACTGATCGCGGACTGCGTCTTTGCCCCGAGTGAACTCGTCTTCTTCGGGCCGAAAGACGCACATTGCTTCGTAGGTTCTCATTGTGAGTGTCTCCTCCCTGTGGTCTTTTGACCATCGCCTCTCGGAGAGCCCGGTGCGATGGTAAAGAGGTTGTCAGACGGTAGCATAGCCGCCTGCGGGTGTCAATATGACGCGATCGCAACGACGCGATCGCAACGACGCGACCGCAACGACGCGGTCACGCCGGTGGAGTGGCGCGCACCAGGTCAACGAGCTGTTGTTCGCCGAGCTTAGGAAGCGACGTCCGCGCAAGCACCTCGTCGGCCGCATACCCCCAGGCGGCGAGGTAGCATCCCACCTCAACACCGTCGCGGGCCACAAAGGCTTCAGGGAGGTTATCGGGGTGGTCGTCGACCAAATAGGCGGCGGTCTCGCCTCGCTCGTGCAGCAGTTCGGTCAGCAGATCGAGCTTCGTGCGCTTACCCGGATACAGAAGACGCTCGGGCGGCCACTCGATACCGTTACCGGATAGAATCGCGGCCACGTACTCCGAGGCCTTTGTTGAGATGATATACACGCGCGGGTTGTCGGCGGCCTCGGGCAAACAACTGCTCGCGACGGGGTATAGCCGGTGGAGCGAGAGCCATCCCTCGCGATCCTGCTCCAAGAGCTCTTCGCGCACCTGGTAGAGTGCGGCGTGAAATTCATCCATGCGGCCCGCCGGCAGGGCTTCGCGCGCTGCGATGTACGCCTGCTCGCTCGGCTTCTCTCCACGCGCCATTAGCTCTTGCAACAACACGAACTCGGCACCGCGCGTCACAAACGGGCGCCATGAGCGAAAGACGGCTAACCGATCTTCGAAGCCCGGCTCGTCGGTAGATGAGGCCGTCGTAATTGAGCCGAGGCCCGGACCGCTCGCGCTGCCGGAGCCGCCCGCGCCCACAACGGAACCCGCGTCGCGCGCGCTGTTGGACCGGCCCGCGCTGTTGGAGTTGTCCTCGCCGTTGGAGCCGCCCGCGCCCACAACGGAACCCGCGTCGCGCGCGCTGTTGGGCCGGCCCGCGCTGTTGGAGCCGGCAGCGGGTTCGGCGGTATCCGCGCCGATGAGGCGCCGGTAGGCGATCTCCGAGGACACGAAGGCTTCGCGCACCGAGTCGCACAACACACCGTCAAAATCAAGAAAAGCAATTGGGGATTTCTGGAACATAGTAATGAAATACAGTATCCTAAATCGCGAAAACGTGAAAGGCTGGAAGTAATATGGCTACACTGCGCAAAACAAGAATTATATGCACCCTCGGTCCCACTTCGACAACTCAAGAACAGAT
>PUOW01000325.1 GCA_003552185.1 Spirochaetaceae bacterium | reverse complement strand
CAGGCCGACCGCCCGCCGGCCGTCCGCCGAGCCGCCCACCGCCGAGCAGCCGCCCGCCGACCTTTTCCTTGACCGTGAGCTCGGCCGAGGCGTACAATGCCGCTAAGCACCGCACGACGCGATATCAATTTCGAAACGGAGAAGGACTATGGCCAGCGCGTTTACCCTCGCGATTAACCCTTGGGTCTATCTTGCCCAGCATCAAGCCGACGGAACCTGGAGCGAGGAATACCTCGAACAGCCGCACAAAACACCCGCAGAAGAGGCCGCCATGCCGGAGGCCGAGCGCAATGCGCTCCTCGCGAAGCGCAACTCGTTTCCGCAGCTGCCGCTGGTGAACTACACCACGCAGTACGGCATGGGCGCGTTCGAGGGCCTCAAGGCCTTCCCGCAGAAAGACGGCGGGCTCAAGCTGTTTCGGCCCGACGAGAACGCGAAGCGGCTGCACAGCTCGATGGCCGGGCTCGCGATGCCGGCGATTCCGCCGGAGATGCTGGTGGAGGGCGTAAAGACCATCATCCGCAAGAACTACGACCTCGGCTTCGCGCCGGAGTACGACCCGGAGTGGGAGAAAGACGGCTTCGTGACCGCGCGCTCGATCTATATCCGCCCCTTCACCTACTCGGAGCCCGGAATTGGTCTCAACCTGAGCGAGCATCCCTGGGTGGTGGCGATCAGCACGCCGGTGGGCTCGTACTTCGACCCCGACGCCCCGGCGAAGGGCATCACCACGCGCTGCGTGCGCGCCTTTCCGGGCGGCACCGGCTGGATCAAGTGCGACGCCAACTACGTAGTTCCGACACTCGAGAAGAAGCGCGTGCAGAAGCTCGGCTACATGGAAGCGATCTTCCTGGACGCCGCCGAGCACAAGTACGTGGAGGAAGGCTCGTCCTGTAACATCTTCTTCTACCAGAAGAACGGCACGCTCGTGACGCCGGAGCTCGGCGACACCATCCTGCCCGGTATCACGCGCAAGAGCGCGATGCAACTCGCGAAGGATTTCGGCGTCAAGGTGGAAGAGCGCCCGATCACGATCGAGGAAGCGATGAGCGATACCGCCGAGTGCTTCGTGACCGGCACCGCCGCCGGGGTCACCTACATCGAGTCTATCGAGCACGAAGGCGGCACGATGGTGTTCAACGGAGGCAAAGTCGGCGAGCTCACTCGCAAGCTGCAGGACACGCTGAAGGGTATTCAGTACGGCGTGGTGGAAGACACCCACGGCTGGATGTTCTCGGTATAACCCCCTCGGAATAACCCTCGCGCGCCGGCGGCCCGTTTCGCCGGCGCCGCGCCCCGCCCGCGCGCGCGTGGCCCAACGCGGCGCACCGGCGCCGCGTCCCGCGGGCATCGGCGGCGTTAGAACTGCAGCTCTTCGAAGTCGCGCGGGATCGCGTTGTAGATCTGCAACTCGTACTGCGGGCGCGGGAACAGCACCTCGCGCAGGTTCAACTCCGCGAGCCCGGTGGTGGCGGCGCGCGCGGCGGTCTCGGGGTCGCGCCCGTAGTTTTCGGCCAGCTCGTTGGACTCGGTCAAATGCACCATGCCGCGCGACGCCTTGTCGGGGTCGCCGGTCTGCTCGCCGAGGCGGTTCTGCGTGACGCCTAAGTTGTTTCGTACCCGGATGCGATACTCCACCAGCGCGCGATGTTCGGGGTCCTCATCAACCAACAGCGCATCGATCTCGTCGCGCTCGCGCTCGAGCCGCTCGAGCAGGTCGCGATAGTAGCCCTCGGCGGCGTGAAAGTTGCCGCGGTTGTAGAACGCGTTGGCGGTGGCGTATAGCAAGTTGTGGTTGCCGGAAAACGGCCCGGCGGCGTCGAGGAACGACTCGAGCGCGTCGTCCCAGGCCTCGGCGCGGTAGTGAATGAAGCCTTTCTTGTAATCCAGCTCGCGCGTGCTGTAGGCGTTGGCCTCGGCGCGCCGGAACTGATCGAGCGCGGCATCGTACTCGCGTCCCACGTAGTAGTAGATATCGCCGAGCCGCGCGTAGAGCCGCCCGAAGCGTTCCTCGGGACTCAACAGCCCCTGCCCTAACGCGCCCTCGTAGGCACGAATGCCGTCGAGAAACTGATCCTCGGCCATGATGTACTCACCACGGTCGTAGTAGAACTCGCCGAGCCGCCCGTGCGTGTCCGCCAGCATTGCAAGTTGCCGCGGCGTGAGCGGTTCGGTTCGGTCGAGCACCACGAGCGTGTTCCTGAGCGCCTGCTCTTCCTCGCCGAGCGACTCGAGCCGCCGATAATAGCGTGCAAGGTGGTAATGCGGCTCGGGGATCCCGTCGTCCTTGCCGAGCGAGCGGAATAGGATGTCGCGCACCTCGTCGAGCTCGTTGTAATCGATGAGATAGCCCCCAAGCTCGGCGTAGATGTAAGGGTCGATCTCGGTGCGCGGGTCGTCCTGGAACACGCGCCGCAGCGGCTCGACCTCGGAGCGATTATCGGTACGGATGAAGTACAGCAGCATCCGCATCAAGAGCTCGTCGGTATCGCCGTGGCGCTGGATAGCGGTCGCGAACTGCACGCGCGCGTCCTCGTAGCGCTCGGCTTCGAGCTCGCCCCAACGCATGTAGTTGTCACCGGAGGCAAGCAGGATATCGTAGTCGTAGAGCTCCTCCTGCTCGCGGTAGGCCTCGAGCAGATCGGCCGCGCGCTCGTAGTTGGTGCGATGCACCGACTCGAGCTCGGCATACTCGAGCACCCCGCGCTTGTCCATCGGGTAGGCGTCGAGCAGCTTATCGTACTTCTGCGCCGCAAGCGCAAACTGCCGCTCGGTGGTGAAAGCCTCGCCGTAGCGGTAGAACCATTGCCGCACCGGGTAGTTGAACACCCACCGGTGCACCGGCCAGGTCTCGAAGCCCTCGTCGAACAATCGATTGGCCTGCTCGTACTCGGCCTCCGGGATGAGTTCGTAGCCTTGGCGAAATAGGCTGCGCGCCTGAAGCGGGCGGTAGATAAACTGATACGAGGCCGCGGTCAAGAGCCCGACCGCGGCGGCCGCGAGCATCGCAACGCGCAGCACCGGAAGGATCTGGTGCTTGAACTTGTACGAAAAGCTCTCTTTCTCTTGCTCGAACGCGAGCCCCGAGAGCTTGCGGTAGTTCTTGGGAACCTGAAGCTTCTTCCCGACGAGCCGGCCGGCGAAATCGGCGATGGCCTTGACCGATTCGCCCTCCACCAGCAGCTCGATCAGCCGTTGGCGCTGCTTGCCGGTGCCGTACTCCTCGGCGATCGCCTGCTCGGCGGCGAGCTTCACGTTCAGCGGCAAGCGCGAGAGCGTCCGCTGCATGCGCGCGAACTCGTCGTCGGAGAGCTCGAACGCCGCCGCCGCGCTCTCGGCGGCTTCCTCTTTGTCGGCCTCGTCCTCGGCCGCTTCCTCCTCAGGCAGAATCTCGGACTCGCTCGGCTCGAAATCCTCGTCCTCGTCGAGCCCGAACTCCGCCCCAAAATCGCCGAGGCTGAACTCGTCGAGGTCGAAGTCGTCTAGGCTTTCATCTTCGTCGCCAACCTCATCAGTGAGCTCCTCGGCTTCGTCCTCGCCGGCCGCCTCCGCGAAGGCGTCGTCCGACGGAGCCTGCGCCGCGGCTTCCGGTGTGTCTTCCTCGGCGTCACCGAGCGAGATCTCGCCGAGCTCGTCGCTGAGATCAAACTCGTCCGGGAGCTCCTCGGCTTCGCCCGCCTCTTCGAGCTGCTCCTCGTCGAGCGGCTCGCTTTCGAGCGGCTCCCCTTCGTCCTCCGCGGGGGCCTCCGGCGTATCTTCGTCTATATCAAACGAGAACTCGTCGTCGAGATCCGGGAGATCGAGGTCGTCGCCGAACTCTTCATCGCCGAACTCTTCATCGCCGAGGCCCTGATCGGTGTCGGGCTCCTCGCCGACGCCTAGCTCCTCGGGCTGCTGAGCATCGGCGGCCGGTTGCTGCGGTTCTTCGGCGCCGGCCTCAGCTTCCGCCTCCGGAAGGTCGTCGAGGTCACCGAACTCCTCGAGGTCCCCAAGGTCATCAAGATCGCCGAGATCGTCGAGGTCGCCCAGATCGCCGAGATCGGCCTCACCTTCGTCGGAAATCTCCCCGGTCGCGGCATCCTCCCCAAGCTCGGCGGGTTCCTCGGTCTCGCCCGGGGCGCCCGGCTCCTCAGGGGGCGGCTCTTCAGGGGCGCCCGGCTCTTCGGCGGTGTCGGAGTCTTCCGGTGACTCAGCCTCGGATGGCTCAGCCTCGAGCTCTGCCTCGTCCACAAACTGATCGAGGTCGAAATCGTCCCAGTCGTCGCCGAGCGCTTCCTCGTCGAAGGCTTCCTCGTCGGGCAGTTCTTGGCCGCCGGCTTCTTCGGCGGCGCCCTCTTCGCCGAGCGGTTGCTCCTCGGCCGCCGGCTCCCCTCCGGGCTCTTGGTCTGCCGGTCCTTCACCCGAAGCATCCTGATCGGCGGCGTCGTCGAACTCGAACTCGTCCAGATCGAACTCGTCGGCCTGGGGCTCGCCGGCGCCAGGCTCCTCGGCGCCCAGCTCGTCGGCGCCCAGCTCGTCGGCATCGAGTTCTTCGTCTTCGGCCTCGACGTCCGCCTGGCTACCTGCAAATGCCTCCAAGAAGTCTTCGCCCTCGAGAACCGGCTCCGCAACCTCGTCCTCGGCAGGGGTGTCTTCGGCGAAATCCGCGGCGTCTTCGAGATCGAGATCGTCGAGCCCGCCTTCTTCACCGGCACCCTGCTCACCGAGGAGGTCGCTGAGATCATCCGAGAGGCCTTCGGGGGGCGGCTCCACCGGCTCGAGCGCTTCGCCCCATTGGCGAAGCACCTCGGGCTCGTTGCCGAGAGTGGTCAGAGTCTGGTCGAACGCTTTAATTTGTTCGAGACTGGGCATATCCGTATATAATTGTCGGTAAGATCGGTCGAAATCTGACGGCCGGCTACCGAACGCGCTAAAGACGTGCCGTTGGGTTCCGATGAGAACAATAGCACAGATATGCAGAGACGCACAGCTTATCTATTGGCGGCAGCGTTATTCCTCGTGACCACGGCTCTCGGCTCGGTGCCAAGGCTCGATGCGCAGCAGTTCGAGCGCATGACCGAGCTACGTTTATCGGGTCTCGATGAGGCAGGGCCGCCGCGTGTGCTCGACGACCACGTCCTGATTACGCTGAAGCCCTCGCCGACACCGCGCTACGTGGCGGCGGTGTTCGCCCACGAAGGCTACCGTCAGAAGCATGTCTTTTACCGTAATCGAAACGATGTTTACTTCTTGATGTATCCCATTCCGGAGAGCATTGAGCAGCTCGAGTACCGCTTGGTGGCCGACGGCCTCTGGGGCCGCGACCCGCAGAACCCGGTGGCGCGGCTCGACCCTACCGGCGTGCCGATCTCGATCTTTGAGCTGCCTGAGCCGCGCGAGGCGCCGCCGGAGAGCCCGGTTGTGCACGAGGAACGCTACGTTGAGTTCTATTTCGAGACCGAGCCGGGGCGACGGGTGTTCGTGAGCGGCAGTTTCAACAACTGGGATCCCTACATGCATCGCATGACCGAGGAACGCCCGGGCCGTTATCGGCTGCGCCTGCGCGTACCGGCCGGCACGCATTACTACGAGTTCATAAGCGCGGGCGAGCGCCTGCCCGACCCGCTCAACGAGCGGCGCGTCTACAACCGCGAAGGCAACCGCGTCTCGGTGCTGCAGGTACCGTAGCGCGCGCCGGGGCGCGGGCCGCAGCGCGCGCGGCAGCACACAACGTACCGCCGCGTACCGCCGCGTACCGAGGAGCCTCCCGCGGAGCTAAGCTTGACAACGCCGAATATTCGCAGCTACTCTGACCGCATAGAGCCCTGCCGATACGCGTATTGGGGACGCCGGTGGGGTGCATCTCGGTGGGGTGCATCTGCCGGAGTGGGGGCCGGAACCCCGGGGGCGCCGCAGCGCACCTCACACTACTCTACAGTACCGACAACAAGCTTGGGGAGGCAGTTAGCGTGAGTTCCATCAAGGACATGTACAAAGAGATCGCGTACGAGATGGTCAAGAACT
>PUOW01000230.1 GCA_003552185.1 Spirochaetaceae bacterium | reverse complement strand
GCGGTCCGCACCGCGGTCGCGATCGCAAAGGGGGAGCGGCAATGAGTATCTTCGTAGACGAAACAACGCCGATTGTGCTGCAGGGTGCCACCGGCTCGGAAGGCAGCTTCTGGGCGAAGCACATGATCGAGCTCGGATCTAACGTCGTCTCGGCCGTGACGCCCGGCAAAGAGGGGCAGGAGCTTCACGGGGTTCCGGTGTATCACAGCGTGCGCCGCGCGCAGGCGGCGCGCGAGGCCGAGGCGGCTATGCTGTTTGTGCCGCCGCGCTTCGCGCGCGACGCGGTATTCGAAGCGCTCGACGCCGGCATCCGCCGCGTGGTCACGATAGCAGACGGCATACCGCTTCAGGACCAGGTGCAGATTCGCGCCGCCGCTCGAGCCGCCGGAGCGCAGGTGGTCGGCGGCAACACCTCGGGGGTGATCTCGCCGGGCAAATCGATGCTCGGGATGTTCCCGTACTGGATCGAGCGCGTATACCGCCCCGGCACGGTCGGGATTATGACGCGCTCGGGCTCGCTCACGAACGAGGTAACCGCCTGGGTGGTGGCAGCCGGGTTCGGTGTCTCTACGCTTGTGGGCGTGGGGGGTGACCTGGTGCCCGGCTCGCGCTTCGCGGAGTTTCTGCCGGCTTACGAGACCGACGACGAAACCGAGGCGGTGGTGATCGTCGGTGAGCTCGGCGGAAGCATGGAGGAAGAGGTGGCCGAGCTTGTTGCACGCGGGGAGTTTACCAAGCCGGTAGTGGCGTTTCTCGGCGGACGCACCGCTCCGAGCGGTACGCGCATGGGGCACGCCGGCGCGATCGCAACCGGCAGCAGCGGCACCGTCGCGGCGAAGGTTGCGGCGCTCGAGAAAGCCGGCGCGCTGGTCGCCGACCGGCCGCGACGCGTAGGAGAGCTCTTGCGGAGCGTTGCGGCATGAGCAGCGCAAGCGAGAACGGCTCGAGCGTCGCTCGTCGCTGGGCCGTCATCGCGGTGGGCTTCGCGATTGCGCTCACCGCGCGGCTCCTTCCGGTTCCCGCCTCGATCGCGACCGTCGGTGACGCGACGCTCACCGGCGACGGGCTTGCGGCGATGGGCATCTTACTGTTCACGTTGTTGCTTTGGCTCACCGAGGCGGTGCCGTTTCACATTACCGGACTGGTGGCGGTGGTGATGATGGCGTTGTTTCGTATCGAGAGCTTCGCCTCGATTATCAGCATCGGGTTCGGTAATCATATCGTGGCGTTCTTCATCGGTGTGTTGGTGCTCTCGAGCTTCATCAGTCGCTCCGGGCTCGGTAACCGCATCTCGGTGCTGCTTCTATCGCGCACCGGAAACAGCACCGCCGGGATCCTCTTCGGCTTCGTCTCGGTGGGTGCGTTGATTTCGATGTGGATCACCGATGTGGCGGTCGCGGCGATGCTGATGCCGCTCGGGGTTACCATCCTAAAAGAGGAAGGAATCAAGCCGCTCGAGAGCAACTTCGGTCGCGCGTTGATGATCTCCTGCGCCTGGGGCCCGATCGTGGGCGGCATCATGACGCCGGCCGGAGCCGGGCCGAACCCGATCGCGATCGGGTTTCTCGCCGATATGGTCGGCGTGGAGCTTACCTTTCTCGGCTGGATGCTCTATGGGGTGCCCGCGGGGATTCTGATTATTGTGCCGGTCTGGGCGGTATTGATGCTGATGTTCCGCCCCGAGATCTCGCACCTGAAAAAAACGCGCGAAGAGATGCACGAGGAGTACCGCAAGCTTCCCCCGATGGGACGAGAGGAGCGGGTGACGCTGTGGTTGTTTGCGCTCACGGTGGCGTTGTGGCTCGGCTCGCCGCTTCTCGAAAGCGTGCTCGGCATCTCGATTCCGATCTCGATGCCGGTGCTCCTTACCGCCTCGGTCTTTTTCTTCCCCGGTGTTTCCGACACCGCCTGGAGCAGCGTCGAGAAAGACATCAGCTGGAGCAGCATCGTGCTGATTCTGTCCGGTATCTCGCTCGGGATGATGCTCTACAAGACCGGAGCGGCGGAGTGGCTGGCGGTAGCCACCCTCGGCGGTATTGCCGGGCTGCACCCGTTTCTCTTGGTACTACTTGTGGTGTTGATCGTGAGCTTCATCAAGATCTTTCTCTCGAGCAACACCGTCACCGCTACGATCATGATTCCGATCATGATTACCCTTGCCGGAGCGGTAGGCCTCGACGCCCTGTCGGTGACGATGCCGGCCGCGATCACCGCGAGCATGGCGTTTATCATGGTCACGAGTTCCCCCACGAACGTGATCCCCTATACCGCCGGCTATTTCTCGATCCGCGACTTCGCGGTTGGAGGGGTGATCGTGAGCGCGGTGATCGCGCCGATCGTCGCCGCGGTGATCTACGTCGTGGGGATGCTCACGGGGTTGTACTGAGCGCAGCCTCATCCGGTCAAAGTAGTGATGATGCCTACCGCGCTCTCCGCCGATCTCTCGCCGTGGTTGCTGGTGCTTGCGATTATAGCGGGCGCGGGTTTTACGCAAGGGCAGTCGTGCGGCAGGGTTTGGCGGGAGTCATGGCGAAAACGCCTAATCCTGTGGGAATCGGATCGCGCGAGTGACAGCGAAGTGAGTCCGAAAGAAGCCGAGAAGAATCGTAGCTCGAATTTGAATACAGTGCCTAACACCCGTGGGCTCCCGAGACAGAAAGGAGCCGTGGATATCGGAGCCTATGAGCGGTGAATCGGAAGAGGCGGGCGGCGTAACAGGACAGGGACAAAGCCTTGATCTTTCTGCAGCTTCTACACCGGCAGGCCATGATCTGATAGAATGGTGCTATGGAAAGATCGCAGACACGGCTTAGCCGATTGTCGGATATACCCAACGTAGAGGCGGTTCCCGGCACGCATGCAGAGCGTATCGCGCTAGTTTGGCCGCTGACACGTGAGGTGTGCTCTCTGAGCGCAAGACATGATGCTGAACGAAGACTACAAAGATCTATTACTCGCCTTATCCGCAGAGAGGGTTAAGTTTCTCCTCGTTGGTGCCTACGCACTGGCCGCGCACGGTTATCCTCGTGCCACTATGGATATCGATATCTGGGTTAAGCCTGATCCTGTGAACGCTGCTGCTGTATTACGCTCGCTCGAACGATTTGGCGCTCCGATACAGAATCTGTCGCAACAGGATCTGGAAAAGGGTGATACGGTTTTCCAGATTGGGGTGGCGCCGCGAAGAATCGATATCCTCACCGGCGTCTCCGGCCTTGAGTTCGACGCAACTTTCAGCAACGCGATGGAAGTTCGGATAGATGAAGTTCTGCTACGGATTCCTTCGATCGCGGATCTGATCCGAAATAAGCGGGCGTCGGGAAGAACTCGGGATCTCGCAGATGCCGAGGCGCTTGAGAATCTGGGTGATTCAGACCTGGAGGAATGAGCGATCTCGGGGTGAAATTCCAAAAACCGGCACTCGACGTACGCGGCACCCAATAGCACCCAATCGGACTGATGGCGCCGCTGCAGGGGCCACACCGGCAGCAGCAAGCGCACCAGAAACGGAGCAAAAGATAGTGATCCTCAAGATCGTCTCCAGGTTCATCACCACCCGTATCGCCATTGCGATGCTCGTTGCGTCGGTGACGGCGGTGACAACGGTGTCGGTTCTCGGTGGGTGCATGCCCGGTGCCGAGCCGGCTCAGTGTTCGAGTAGTGCCGCTCCGCGAAGCACCTGCTCCGCCCACCACTCGAGATCGGCCTTCCAGTGCTCGCGGGCGTCGTCGCCGACGTGCCAGTGGCCCGCCTTCAGCGCGATCGCCCACCCGTCCTGCACAAACCCGCCGAGCATCCCGAGCCGGAGCTCTCGCGTCATGGTGTCCCGGTCGGGGCTTTGATGTCCTCGTGCTTCCAGGTGCCGAGCGAGTTGCTCGAGGTAGTACGCGAGCGTCTCTTCCTTATCGACCGGAAGAAGCGGCGAGTTCGCGCCGATGTAGCGCCCGAGCTCCACCATCGGCGGGGCCGCCGCCGCCAGCTGCCAATCGAGCAGCACCACGCGGGCGCCGGCGTCCGAGCCTGGGAGAATTCCGAGGTTTGAGTGTCGAAAATCGCCGTGTACCAGAGTATGCGTGAACTTAGACAACGCTCGGCAGAGTGGGCCGGGGTCTTCGAGAAGCGGCTCAACCACCCGAACGGCTTCACCGGGCATAACGTCGCGGACGAGCTGCCGGCCCTCGAGGATGCGCCCCGGAATCTCTCCCGCGCCGGCTCCGTAGCGACGGGCGATGCGCGGCGTGAACATGCTGTAGACGTCCTCAAGCGTGCAGAGCCCTACCGCCGGATCGCGCACAAGCCGATCGCCCCAGTACACCGCGTGCATCTCGGCCATTGCCTCGAGGAACAGCCGGTGTTCGGCAAGAGTGAACCGACGGTTGGTAACGAAGCTGTCGCTGTAATCCCGCATGAGGATCGCCCAGCCGTCCTCCTCCACTGCGCACACCTCCACCGGCGGGGCAAACACCGCGGGCAGCCTATCGAGCAACCCGTACTGCCACAGCGTCACCGAGCGGCAGCGGAAGTCGCGGGTAGCGCGCATGAGCCAGTCCCACTCGGCGGCGACGCGCTTTAGTACGAGCGAAGGTCCGTTGCCGTGGTTGGTGCGGATGAACTCGAGGCCGCTCCCCGAGTGCGCGAACTCGGCCGAAAGCGGTACGCGCTCTATATGCGTAATCGGTTCTCCCGTGTGTTTGGAGAGCCGTTCAGGGTCAAGCAGCGCCTCGAGCGAGCGATCGAGTGTGTGCGGCATGAGCTCTCGGTTACCGGTGAAACTGCGGCATGTACTCGGCGAACTCGGTCATTAGGTCGTCGAGCACTGCGCGCGCGGTGTCGATGTCGTTGACCGTGGGGTCGAGCAGCAACGCCTGCAGCGCGAGTTCGCGGTCTCCGTGGTAACAGGCGTCCACCACAAGCGAGCTGTACGCGAGTTCTCTACGGCAGAGCTCCGCGATCGGCTCCGGCAACGGCGGCATCTGCAACCCGCGCACGCCCAAGCCCGAACTCATTCCCGGTACCTCAACGATCGCGTCGTCGGGTAGGTTGGGGATGAGGCCTTCGTTCGGCAGATTCAGCTGATGGATGTAGGTATTTAGGTTGGCGTGCACGCCTTCGATGACCTCCGGTACACCCTCGGTCCGCAGGTTTCGCAACGTCTCGACCGACTCCTTGCCGTCGACAATGGCCTGTGCGACGGCTCGGCGATCGGCCCGGCGCTTGTGATTGCCGGTCCAGCTTTGCGTGTGAAGCCCGTACTTCTCCCACGGCTTTTTGACCGGGTCGTGAACATGCGGGAGAAACTCGCAGAGATGGCTGTCGCTCGGTGTCGGCATCATGCCGAATATCTTACATATTTCTCGCGACAGCGGCTCAAACCCCTCGCGCTCCGGCGCGAACCAGTTCCGCCGAAGCTCGGAATAGAGATCCTCGCCGGTCGCTTTGTCGCGAATATCGTAGACCCAGGAAAAATGGTTGATCCCGGCCGCTTTGATCTCGAGATGCTTGAGCCCCGCGGCCATCAACGGCTCGCGGAAATGACGATGCTCGTGGTTGGTGTCTATCTTGACGTCGGGCGGCACCTCGATTCCGTAGCGGTCGGCCAAAAGGGCGGCAGCCATCGCGTAGCCCCACAGAAGCTGGTGGCACATACCCACCACCGGTACCTGCGAGTAGCGTTTCACGGCCAGCGTAAGCCTGATCAGCGGGTTCACATAGTTCATGAACAGCGCGTCGGGGCAAAGCTCCTGCATATCATCGGCAATCGCCATGATTAACGGAAGATTACGCGCGGTATGCGCGAGCGCGCCGGGACCGCTGTTCTCGGCGTAGGGCTGACGGATGCCGTGGTTCAACGGTATGCGCCAATCCTTCTCCCAGACCTCTTCTCGCGGGCCCACCTGCACCGAGACGATCACGAAATCGGCGCCCGGTAACGCCTCGCGTCGCCGGGTGGTGCTCGAGATTCGCGCTCCGGAGCCCCATTCACGGTTCATGACCTCGGCGAGCTGCGTCATCAGTTC
>PUOW01000129.1 GCA_003552185.1 Spirochaetaceae bacterium | reverse complement strand
CGTCGAGCGCGAAAACCTCATCGTCTTCGCTATCGTAGTACAAGGCCCAGGTCTCGCCCCCGAGAAAATGCGAGAAATGCGGCTCGCTCACGCTGATCGCCGCGGCCACCGCGAACGCGGCGTCCGCCGCATTCGCCCCTTCGGCCAGAAACCGTTCGCCGACCTCGGTGGCGAGTACGTCGCGGGTCGCGATCGCGTAATCGCCCTCGGCAACCACCTCCGGCGCCACGGCACCGAGCGGTGAAATGGGAACGACGATACCCAGGACTCCGAACACAAAAACAGCGCCGAGAGCGATGACGTCCCGGCGAAAGCGCGCCACGCGTGCGGGCGTGGCGCGGAATCGAGTGAGAACTCCGGTGTTAAGCATATGCTTCAAATATAGCGCCCGCATCGCCTATTCGTCAGCCGGGCGCTTCACCCCTCTGCTTACCTCTTCACGCGGCTCGGCGCCGATCTCGAGCTCTCCCGTGCTCCAATCGAGAACGCGAATCATATTGGCGCTGCCGAAGGTGCCGTCGTCGCTCAGGTGGTGCCCGCGTGCTTCCAGACCTTGCCGGGCCTCATCCGATGCCCCCTCCTCGAGCGCCAGCGTTCCGTCGGCGGTGAAGGGATAGGTGGTGGCGGGAAACCCCAGCGACTCGAAGCGAGGCTGCGCAACCGCCTCCTGCGGGGTGAGCTCGTGCTCGACAACGCCGATGAACTGCTGCACCTGCCCCTGCGCCTGGAAATCGGCGCCGGTGTTGCCGCCGAGGATGTACGGCCGGCCGTCACGCATCGCAAGATACGGATTGCTGGTATGACGGACCTTCTTGCCGGGTTCGGTAACGTTCGGATCGTCGGGGTCGTAATGCATGAAGCGCATACGGTTGTTGATATGGATCCCGGTATCGCCCACAACCAAGAACTGGGCACCCAGCGAGGTGGTGACCGCTGCGGCGTTGCCGCGCTCATCGACAACGTGGAAGGTCGTGGTGTGATGATCACCACCATCGGCCAAGACGTCCTCGAACGGCCACTCGAGCGCTTCGTTGTTCGAGATCCTTGCTCGCTGCCTCGACGCGTGTTCATCCGAAAGCAGTCTCTCGACCGGCACATCGACGGCGTCGGGGTCGCCGACATGCCGGTTGCGGTCGGCCATAGCGAGCTTAATCGCCTCGGTCTGCAGGTGAATTGCTTCCGCGCTTCCCGGCTCATACCGGTCAAGCTCACGCCCCTCCAGAATGTTCAGCGCGATCAGCTGCGTGATCCCTTGGCTGTTCGGCGGATTCTGATACACCTCGAGATCGCGGTACTCGATCGAGATCGGCTCCCGAAAACCCGCATCGTCGAACTCGGTGAAGTCCGATAGCTCGTACAGTCCACCGTGTTGCTGTGAGAACTCAACGATCCGCTCGGCGATCGGGCCTCGGTAGAAGTGATCCTTGGCCGCCTCGAGCGCGGCGTGCTCTCCGGAACCGCGCTCGGCCTCGTAGGCCGCGACCAACTCCCGAAAGGTCTCGGCGGCGTCGGGTTGATACACCGTGTCGCCGGGCTCCGGCAGCTCACCGTCCTGCAGATAGATCTCCGCGGTGTCGGGCCACTCGGCGAAATCATCCACCGCGTTCGAAAGCCAAAACGCCATGCCTTCGCTCACCGGGACACCCTGCTCGGCGGCGTCGATCGCCGGTTGCATCAGCCGATCGAGACCGGTTTCGCCGTACTCCTGCAGCCACTCGATCCATCCCGCCCAGGCTCCCGGAACGTTCGCCATATGCATACCGAACTCGGCGTACCGCTCGGTCTCGGCGAAGAACTCGGGCGTTGCACCCGAGGCCGCCCCGGCGACGCCGTCGAGCGCTCGCACTTCATCGGCCTCTGCATCATAGTAAAGCGCCCAGGTGCCCCCACCGAGGATGCTCGAGAACCACGGTTCCGCAACCGTTAGAACGGCCGCGATCGTAAATGCCGCATCGGCCGCACTGCCTCCCTCTTCAAGGACCTCGATCCCCGCCTCGGTCGCGAGGTAGTGACTCGAGACCGCAGCGTAACGATACGGCCCGTCGCTTTCCTCGCCGGCGTCTACTCCGGCGGCGCGGTCGGCCTCTTCGCACCCGGCTATCACCCCGAGCACCACGACAAGCCCAAGCACACCAAACACCCCAAGCGCCGTAAGCAGCCTCGAGCGCGCCTTGACCGCCCCGAAAGCTCTCCTACTTCTGTGAATTTTCCGATTATGCATACCGGCCTCCCTTGGATACCGTCTCCCCACCCTCGTTGTGCTCCGCACCTCCAAACTCGAGTTAATCTAGAAGGTATTGCTACAAGCCTCGTGCCGTCCAACCGTGCTATTCTGTCTTTAGCGTACGCTACAAGCGTGCCGAAGGAGTTTTGGACCATGACGGATCGAATCGCGGTGATCAGCGGTGCGCGCACGCCGATGGCAAAGGCACAGGGAGCGCTGCGAGAGCACCGGGCCGACGATCTTGCCGCGTTCGCGGTCAAAGAGACCCTCGCGCGCGCCGAGATCGATCCGGCTGAGTGCGGCGAGGTTGTATTCGGAAGTGTTGCACAGCCGTTGGATACGCCGAACATTGCGCGCGCGATCGCGCTCAAGGCCGGTCTTGGGGCCGAGACCCAGGCTTACAGCCTGCAACGCAACTGTGCCTCCGGCGTTGAGGCGCTACGGGCCGCCTCGGCACGGCTGCAGAGCGGCGAGATCACGGCCGCGATAGCCGGAGGCACCGAGTCGTTGAGCAACATCCCGTTTCTGTTCGGCCACGAGTACGCGCGGTTCTGGGCCGAGTATAAAGCGGCACGGAGCCGGCGGGCTCGCTTGCGAAACCTGTTGCAGTTTCGGCCGAGCTTCGTGAAGCCCGTGCTCGGCACGCGCAAGCTGCTAACCGACGCCACAACCGGCCTGCTGATGGGCGACACCGCCGAGATTCTCGCACGCGAGTTCCGCATTTCGCGAACCGAGCAGGATGAGTACGCCCGCGAGAGCCACAGTCGCGCAACTGCGGCTGCCTCGGAAGGGCTGTTTCGGCCCGAGACGATTGCCGTTCCGATCCCGCCGAGCTACGCCGAGATGCTCGAGCTGGACCATGGCCCACGTTCGAACACCACCGCCGAGCAGTTTGCGGCGCTGAAGCCGTCGTTTAACCGGCACACCGGCACGGTAACCGCCGGCAACTCAAGCCCGCTCAGCGACGGCGCAGCCGCAGTTCTGCTGATGCGGGAGCAGGAAGCCAAGGAACGCGGGCTCGAACCGCTCGGGTTCATCCGTGCACAGGTCTCGGCCGCGCTCGACCCCGCACGGATGGGACTTGGTGCGGTTTACGCGGTCGCGCGACTGCTCGACCGAACCGGCACCGAGCCGTCCGATTTTGAACTGATCGAGCTTAACGAGGCGTTTGCTTCGGTTGTGCTCGCGAACGAACGGGCCTTCGCGTCGCAGCGGTTCGCAAGAACCGAGCTCGGCCGTAGCCGCGCGCTCGGCGCGATAGACCGCGACCGTCTTAACGTAAACGGCGGCGCAATCGCCCTCGGGCACCCGCTCGCGATGAGCGGTGTTCGGCTGGTTTTGCACCTGCTCTACGAGCTTCGGCGGCGCGACAAAAACACAGGATTGGCGGCTCTGTGCGTCGGCGGCGGCGAAGGCGCCGCGGTGATGGTGGAGGTGGCGTAATGATATGGAAAGAGAGCACCCGAGCTGAGGGAGTGGTCGAGCTCGTCTTTTATCCGAGCGAATCCCCGGGGAACGCCTTGCACCTTTCCGACCTCGACGAGCTGAATGATATCCTTCGCGAGCTCGGCAAGAACCGCGCGACCCGTTTTCTCGTAATCCGCAGCGGGACGCCCGGGATCTTCAGTGAGCGCACCGAGGCGGCCGAGTTACGGAGCATCACCGACGCCTCGGCAGGCGAGGAGTTCTCGGCCGCCGGTCAGCAGATCATGGACCGGATCGAGGCGCTCCCGTTTCCAAGTCTTGCGGCCATCAACGGCACCTGTCTGGATCTCGGGTTCGAGTTGGCGCTGGCCTGTAGCTACCGTGTCGCCACCGACGAACAGCACACCGTGTTCGGTCTGTCTCAGGTTGAGCTGGGCGTTCTCCCGGGGTACGGCGGCACACAGCGACTGCCCCGGCTGGTGGGCGCCGCAAAGGCGTTGCCGTTGATCGTGTCGGACGAGCGCCTCACCGCTCTCGAGGCGCTCGAGATCGGGCTGATAGACGCCCCGGCTGCCGAGGCCTTTATCGACGAAACCATCGGCGAGTTCATCGACCGGGTGCTCCAAAGACGCGGGCGCAAAGCCGTTGCACGGAAGCGCGAGTCCCGCCGTCGCAGGACCCGGCTCCTGGAACGAACCCCACCCGGTCGCAACTTGATTTACAACCGGATGCGCAAACGTATCGCGAAGGATCGCGGCGAGCACTACCCGGCGGCGCTCGAGGCGCTGGAGGTTGTGCGCAAAGGGATGAGCAGCAGTATGCACCACGGACTCGCGCTCGAGCGCGAAACCTTCGGTCGCCTTGTGGCCTCGAACGTAACGCGACACCTACTGCACACGGCCTGGGCGCGGAACAAGCTCGCGCGCAGTGCCGACGCACGCGACGCCCACGCGCGCGACGCCCACGCACGCGACGCCGGGGCGCGCGATGCCGACGCGCACAACGCCGGGCGGCCGCCGCACGACCATGACCCTGTCCGGCTCCGCAGCAACATAGCCATATTGGGAGCCGGCGTGATCGGCTCACGCGTTGCCTGGCTGTGTTCGCATGCCGATACCCCGGTGGCACTCAAAGACCTGAGCCGGCGGCGGATTGCCCCTGCCTACGCAACCGTGGCCCGCATCTTCCGCGATGTGCGCCGGCGAGAACGGCTCGACGATCGGAGCATCCGAATACAGATGCATCGAATCCACGCAGGGACCGGGAATCATATCCTGAGACGCGCCGATATCGTACTCGAGACATTGCCGGAAGACCTGTCGCTGAAACGCTCGGTGCTGGCCGAGCTCGAGAGCGTGTTGAGCGACCGCGCGATTATCGCAACCTCCAGTTCGACCTGCACCGTCGATGAAATCGCCTCGAGTCTCGAGCACCCGGGCCGGCTGGCCGCGATGCAGTTCTTCCACCCGGCCGACCGCACGCCGCTGGTTGAGATTGCGGCCGGCACAAACACCGAGCCCGAGACGACCGAGGTCTTGATGAGGTTCGCGCGCCGCCTCGGCAAGATTCCGATCGTGGTGCGCGATCGGCCCGGTTTCTTGACACACCGGGTAATGCACGCCTATCTCAACGAAGCCGCGGTGTTGGTGGAGGAAGGTATCGAGTTCGAGCGGGTAGACCGCGTCTTTCGGGAGTTCGGGCTTGCTTTCGGCCCGTTTCGCCTGATCGACGAGATCGGCATCGATACAGTGACTGCCGCGCTTCGGATTCTCTCACAGAGTTACGGGGAACGCCTGAATCCGAGCTCGTTGCTTCTCGAGATTGCCGCGCAGCTTCAGGCACTCGGAAGAAAATCCGGCAAGGGATTCTATCTCTACGGCACGTCCGAGACCGGCAGTCCCAACGACGACGCAAGAGCGCTGATTGCCGAGAGGTTCCCTCAGCGGTCGAACCTCACCGACGAAGACGTACTTCGCCGACCGCTGTACATGATGCTGAACGAGGCGAGCAGATGCCTCGAGGAAGAGATCGTTACGGAACCCTACGTGATCGACGCCGGCCTTGTCCTCAGCGGCGGCTTTCCGCCGTTTCGCGGCGGTATCTTTCGCTGGGCCGATGAGCTCGAACCGAGCGAGGTAAACAAGACCCTCAAAGAATACTCGCGCCATTACGGCACGCGATACGAGCCCCCCGCGCTCCTCAAAGAGCTCGGAACCACCGGAAGTTTCTTCTACTCCCACAGCCGGTGATCAGGGCAAACGCAGTTGGATCGGGACGGGTTCACGGCGGCGGCGAAAGGCCGCTGAAGCAAGCGTTCATTCCCCTCACCGCACCACCATCGCTTCAGCCGAGCCTTCAAAACCGAGCGTTCGCCGCCGCACTCCTGCGTGCTGTGT
>PUOW01000086.1 GCA_003552185.1 Spirochaetaceae bacterium | reverse complement strand
GACCGACCAAAGCACTAGCGCTGCGAATGCAGCGCGTGAGATCGGGCTGGGCGGATTTGAACCGCCGACCTCTCGGTCCCGAACCGAGCGCGCTAGCCCCTGCGCTACAGCCCGAAAAAAAAGCCCGCAAAACTGCGGGTTGAGCGGGAGCGACGGGAATTGAACCCGCGATCTCCGGCTTGACAGGCCGGCGCGATAACCGACTTCGCTACGCCCCCGTGCTGGAATTAGCTGCACTATACTGAACCGCGAGAGTTGTGTCAACAGGATGAACGCAACTCCCGAGCGCACCGCGCAACGGACGCAACTAAGTATGGGCACCTGTGTGGCCGCGTTAGCAACCGGGTGAGGGGCATCTGTGTGCTCGCGTTAGCAACCGGGCGCACCCGGATGGCCCGCCTGGATAGCTCGCCGGGAGTGGGCGCAGTGAGCTCGCCCGGAGGCCGTCCGGCGGCCGGGCGGGGCATGCGTCCGCAACGCGCGGCCGCTGCCCAACGCTCACTCCATCGCTCGGAAGTTCTTCACAAACTGCACGCGATCATAGACGGCCGGATTCTTGATGCCGGCCTGGCTCATGCGCCCGCGGAACTGCTCGAGGCTTTCGTAGTTCTTCGACTGCATCCACGTCGCAAGCCGCTCGTTCATTCCTCGCACCGCTTCGAGCCCTTCGCGATAGAGGCAGGATGCAACCTGCACCGTTTGCGCGCCGGCGAGCAGCTGTTTGATTACCGCATCTCCGTCGTGAACGCCGGTGGAGGCCGAGATCTCGCAGCCCACTCGTCCATGCATAATCGCGACCCAGCGCAGCGACTGCGCGAGGTCGCCAGGGTGGCTCAGCACGTTGGTGGGAACCAGGTTCATCGTCTCGAGGTCGTAATCGGGGCTGAAAAAGCGATTGAACAACACCAAACCGCTGATTCCGGTTTCCGAGATCGCCTTCAAGGTCTTGCCCAACAGCGTGAAGTAGTAGCTCAGCTTCACCGAGACCGGAATGCTCACCTGGTCCAGCACGAGCTGTATAATATCGAAGTACGTCTGCTCGAACTCCTTGGGCGAGGCGGCGTGGAAATCCGAGGGCATCAAGAACACATTGAGCTCGAGCGCGTCGGCACCCTGTTCCTCGATGGTCTGCGCGAAGTGCGTCCACTTCTGGGACGATATGCAGTTCACCGAAGCGATAACCGGCACATTGAGGTGCTTCTTTGCGTGGCTGATAAGCTCGAGGTAGTCGGCCACCCCAGACTCGGAAGGCAGCAGGTCCTCCATCTCGGCCGTCTCGGGGAAAGTGAAGCCGGAACGCTGCATCTGCGTCTGCGAGCGTTCGAGCTCGGCTATGATCTCCTCCTCAAAGAGCGACTTGAGCACCACCGCGCCCACGCCGAACTCCTGCAGCTGCTTGAGGTTCTCTATGTTGTCGGTAATTCCTGAGCTGCCGGCTATCACCGGAGAGCTCAACTGTAGTCCCATGTAACTGGTCGAAATGTCTGGTACCATGCCTGGTATTCTAGGAGCAAATCGGCAATCGAGCAAGAAGAAATCCCGGCAAGAAGAGATCCCGGCAGAGCCCGAAACGGTACGCCAATGGCCGCGGCAACGGAAAAGCAACCGGTTATCCGGTGAGCTGCCGCCGGCTGCGAGGCATTGCGGCTCGGCTTGTCCACACGGCGCTCTTGTCGCCGCCGCCGGATCTTTCGCCGGCGCCTCTTTCGGAACTATCGCGATCCGGCAGGCTGTGATATCTTAGTGCGATGGAACGTTACGAAGACCTGCCGGGTCGCATTCAGGAGCATCTGCGCGCCATAACCGAGTCGTCGGGGCTGCCGCCGGGTGATGAATCGCTTCGACGCATCACGCAGAACTGGCTTGAGAAGCGGCGTATGTTCACCGAACAGATTCGGCTGCTCGATATGTTTGAGCTCGACGGCCTCCAGCCGAGCGACTCGCGAGGCGCAATCGCTCTGACCTACTCAGGGTCACTTATTAGCCTCGGCCTCGGTGGCGAGGGCGGACGCAGCCTCGAGTACGCGAGTATTAAGCTGCGGAGCGATGTTCCGCGCCTGGTAAAGGAGGTGGGCGTGGAGCTTGCCGGGCCGATCGTGCGCGACAAGCCGGCGGCGTTTACCAATTCCTCGATAGAAAAGACCTCCGATATTCTCTCGATCGCGAGTTGCGACTCCGCACTATCGCGCGACGAACAAGAACGGCGCCTGCGTGAGGCCACGATTTTCCTAACGAACGGCTTCACCAAGCTAAACCGCACCCTCACGATGCCCGGCGAGTCTGAACAGCTCGATCACTTCACCACTAAGACGCTTGTCGCGTACGTCGCCCGAAAGAACGACCTCACACAGGCGCAGGCGCGGCAGGTGATCGACGATTACCTCGCTATGGTGGAGGCCGGCATGGTGCTCGGCGAGCGTGTGCCGGTGGGCAGGCTCGGTCGCGTCCATTTGGACCGGCGCCCGCCGCAAAAGGCGCGCATGGGGCGTAACCCGGCTACCGGCGAGGAGCTGCTGATCCCGGCAAAGCCGGCGACGCTGGTTCCGAAGTTCTCGTTCTCGAAGCCGCTGCGCGAGCGCGCCGAGCAGTTACCGGTTGCCCAAGACGACGAGCCGAACGACGAGCCGGAGCACGTTCCCGATTAGGCACGCAGGCGCGCGCGAGCCCCTGGCGACTCACCTCACAACAGCCGCGATAGTTACTTAATTGTTCTCGATTTGCGCCGAAGATAGAAAGTAGCATGAAGCGTGTCTTACGGTCGGCTGCTGCGCAGGCCTTAATCGCCATCCTTGGTCTTGCAACCGCGGGCGCGGTATATGCCGAGACCGTGGAGCACGAGGTGCAGCGCGGGGATACTCTCTTTAGCCTCTCACGCACGTACGGCGTCCCGGTCGACGCACTACGCGACGCCAATGAGCTTGAAGATGCAGATGCGATTCACGCGGGCACCACGCTCGTGATACCCGACCAGTACGAAGTTGTACGCGGAGACACCTTGTACTCGATCGCGAGGCGCCATGGGCTGTCGGTGAATCGTCTTGTCGAGCTCAACCGATTGTCTGAGGACGATGTTTTGCGGGTGGGCGACCGGTTATATGTACCTCGTTCGGGCGGCGCCGGGACCGCCGAGCCTGCCGCGCAAGAGCCTCCGCCCGCGGTCGCGATACCCGACAAGGAGTACGCCAACGACCGTGGCGCACCGTACTGGCCGCATCCCGGGGAGCGCGACCGAACCGACGGCAAGTTCCCAGGGGTAGCGATCCGGGGTAACCGAGGCGACGAGATCGTGTCGGTGGCGTCGGGCAGAGTAGTGTACGCCGGGCCGCACTCGAGTTTTGGACGCGTGGTGTTTGTGCAGTCATCGAGCGGTCACGTCTATGTGTACGCCGGAAACGAGGAGATCGGGGTAGATGTCGGCGACGCGGTTGAGACCGGCGCACAAATCGGCACGCTCGGGAGCATTCCGGGCGAGTCGGAAGCGCAGCTGTACTTCGGGGTTTGGAAAGACAACCGGTTTCTCGATCCGGACGACGCGCCAAGGGGGTGAAAGTGGGGGGCATCGATCGAACGCTTGAGCGTAGCGAAAGCGACCCGTTATCGTTTTATCTAAAGCAGATTGCGGCGTATCCGTTGTTGACGATCGAGCAGGAACGCGAGATCGGGCGGACGATAGAGGAGTATCGCGAGCGTATCGCTACGCTCGAGCATAAGTACCAATCGGGCAAACTCAACGACGGTGAGTACGAAGCCGACAAGACCGAGCTCGAGCGGATTCTCCGTGAGGAAAAGAACAAGCTCATCAACGCGAATCTTCGCCTGGTGGTCTCGATCGCGAAGAAGTACTGCAACAGAGGGCTGAGTCTCCTCGACCTGATCGACGAAGGCAATATCGGGCTGATAGAGGCGGTGGAGCGTTTCGACTATCGCAGAGGCTGCAGGTTCTCTACCTACGGCACCTGGTGGATTCGCCAAGCGATCATCAAAGCGCTCGCCGACAAGTCGAAGGTTATTCGCATTCCGCTGAATATGTTAAACACCATCAAGAAGTGGTACTTGGTGGCTCGTCACCTCTCGCAGGAACTCGGGCGCGACCCCGGCGCGGATGAGGTCTCGGAGTACATGGCGATTCCTCGCCACAAAGTTGAAGAGATCATGATGCTCTCTCAGGACGCCGCTTCGCTCGACGCCGCGGTAGACGATGAGAACGTCACCAGCCTCGCCGATCTCATCGAGGACGTGCAGAGCCGGCAGCCGTTCGAGATGGCGTTTCACCTCACCTTGCAGGACACCATAGAACGCGTTCTCGCACAGCTGAGCGAACGCGAGATGAAGATCATTAAGCTACGCTTTGGGCTGATGGGTGACGGGGCGTTTACGCTCGAGGAGACCGGCAAGGCGCTCGGTATCACGCGCGAGCGCGTGCGCCAGATTCAAGAAAAGGCGATTGACAAGCTCAGGAAATCCGAGGTAATACAGGACTTCCAGGAGCGCTAACGCCATGATCGAGTTTGAGCGCATTACAACGCGCGGTGGAGACCGGGGCGAATCGAGCCTGTTCAACGGAGAGCGTCGTCCGAAGAGCGATCTGCTGTTTGCGGCGCTCGGGGATCTAGACGAGCTCAGCTCGGCGGTGGGCGTTGCCCGCGCCGCCGCTCGCAACGCTAACCGCAAGCGCGAGCTGTACGAGATGCAGCAGGTCTTGTTCAAAATTGGCGCTCAGGTTGCAACCCCGGAACACGACCCGGTCTACAAGCGGCTCACGTTGATCGAGCCGTCGGACCTCGAGTTGCTCGAGGAGCGCGAGCAGGCGCTCATGCGCTCGGTCACGCTCCCGAACCAGTTCATCACGCCCGGCGATACGCTCCCCGGTGCTCACTGCGATCTGGCGCGCGCGGTCTGCCGGCGTGCCGAGCGTACGCTCGTGATGTGTATTCGCACGCACGGGCTCACTCAGCTTGCGCTCGCGCAGAACTACATTAACCGCCTGTCCGACTACCTGTTCGTGCTTGCTCGCTACTTTGAGCAGAACCCACACTGATACGCCATTCGCCGAGACTCTCCACGGCATGATCGAGCATCGTGTCGTCCTCAAACAAGAACCTGCCGCGTATGTAGGCGCCGTCGAGCACCGGCGGGAGCCAGAGGCGGTCGTCGGCCCACATCTCGTGGTACGGAATATCGTCTACCGTGAACCAGAGCGGGGCGCCTTCTTCGGTTTCGGTAACGGTGCCTCGGTAATCCAACGCGACAAAGGCGCGCGCGTCTATTGAGTGACCGTCGGTGAAGATGAAGCTCAAATGAGCCGCCTCCACCGGGGCAATCGGAGTGACGCAGAGCTCTTCTTCGGTCTCGCGGATCGCGGCGGCGAGATAGTCTTCATTGGGTTCGAGCCGGCCGCCGGGAGCGTTGATCTTGCCGCTTCCGAGTCCACGTTTCTTTCGCATCAGCAGCACCTGCCGGTCTTGCACCACGAAGCAAAGCACCGCGAGCTCTCGAAAGGTGCCTGCTTCCCAACGGTAATCATCGATACGTCGGCGTTGCATAATTGTCGGAATACTACCCGGATGATACCATGTGGTCAAATCACGGAGACGCGATTGGAGATGCGATGTGGTGAGGTCCGGCTATGGCGCAAACCGATGACGAGATTCAAGGCCCAGATGCGGCTGAGGGCGGCGGTGCGGCCGGCACCAACAGCGCCGGCTCGGGCCCCGAGCTCCTCGCCGAGATTCTCAAACAGAAGCGTGCCTTGATCGAGGCGGGCGCGCGCCCGCAGCGGGTGGTTCTCTCGATGAGCAACTATCGCGCGATACAGCTGTTTCACGCAACGCTCGGTGAAGCGCCCGAGAGCATGCCCGACTACATAACCCGCTATACCGTCTTTGAACTACCGGTGTTTATAGATAACGAGCACCACTGTACAGTTCAGTAGCGAGCGAGCCGAGTATGCGCTCCAGCAGCGGCGTCCAGAGCGCGAGCGGCACGCGATGGAGCTCTGCGTAGTCCGCCCAAGCCGGGTAAAGCGCCTCGCCGCCGTCGCTCGAGCCGCCG
>PUOW01000211.1 GCA_003552185.1 Spirochaetaceae bacterium | reverse complement strand
TGCGCTTCGGGGGGCGCGGCGGAACCGCCTCGAAGGTCTCGACCTTCGGCGCGCTTCGCCGGCGGTGCCACAGCAGCGCGATCATCGCGGCGCCGGCCACCACCATCAGGCCGCTGAGAATCTGACCGGTTGTAATGTTCAACGGCGAGACAAACAACTCCGGCGGGTTCGGCCGGCTCGAGAGCTGAATCGGGAACTCAAGGCCCTCGTCGGGCTCGCGGAAGTACTCGGCGATGAAGCGCAGCACGCCGTACCCAACGAGGTATGACGCCAGCACGAAGCCGTGAAACGGCTTTCGCTTGCGAACGAAGAACCACAAAATTGCCCAGAGCGCGAAACCCTCGAGGAAGGCTTGATAGAGCTGCGAGGGGTGACGCGGCAGATTGATGAGCTCGCCGGTGGTGTACTCGATACCGTGCGCCTCGGCGATCTCGGCGACCCAGGGGTTGCGGGTGTCGAGCCGGCGGGCATGCGGGAACATCATCCCGATCGCGGAGGTGGTGACCCTGCCGTAGAGCTCGCCGTTGATGAAGTTACCGATGCGCCCGAACATGAAGCCGAGCGGGATGCCTGCGACGATCATGTCGCCCCACTCGAGCACGCTGAGTTTGTGGCGCTTGAGGTAGAGCACTCCCGCTACTACGGCTCCGAGCAGCCCTCCGTGGTAGCTCATCCCTTGCAGGCCGGTGAACTGGCCGTGCGAGTCGAACGGCCAGAAGATCAACCAAGGCGCGGTTAGGTAACGCCCTGAGGGGTCGTACACCAGCGCGGCAAAGACGCGCGCGCCGAGGAGCAGCCCGATAATGCCCCAGAAAAACAAATTCAGCACCGTGTCCTGGTCCACCTCGATCTTCTGCTCACGTATTTGGTAGCGCAGCAGGAGGTATGCAACGGTAAACGCAACGAGGTACATCAGCCCGTACCAGCGAATCGGGAGGCCGGGGATTACAACAGGAGACAACCACTCAGGGTATTGGAGATATGCAGGCATAGGTCATCCTTCGCGTTCGTTCAGTTCAATATGACCACTCTCGCGGTTGAAGGCAACCGTAACATTCTTGCGCTCTTTTGTGATCTCCCGTGTGCGTCCGTGGCTCTCGAACACCACGCCGGGATAGAGCGTGCCGCGCACCGTTACCTCGGCGGGGTAGTGCTCCTCGAAGCGCTCGCGAAGCGTAAACAGTCGCACGCTGCGCTTTTCGATCTCCTTGAGCGCCGAGCGCTTGCGCTTGCGGTTGCGGGTAAGCGTCTCTTCGTCGGCGTCTTTTTCGTTCTGCCGCATCTCGAAATCGAGGTCCGCAACCTGCTTCTTGAGCTTCTCGAGCTCGAGCTCCTCGCGCTCTATGCGGTCTCCGATGAGATAATCCTGTCCAAACGCCACCGCGGTTTTGATGCCGCGGTCGTTGCCGAGGTTGAAGGTCGCGACTCCGCCGCGGGCCCGCAGCGTGCCGCCGATCACCGAGCCCTTGTCCCCGCTGATCGTAACGGTGTCGTTACATTTGAGATCGCAGCGCATGAGGTAGTTCTTGATCGTAACCGCTCCGATCGCGAGCACGGTAGCGTGCTCGATGAAGGTCGCGGTGATGCCGGCTTTGGTTCTGAGCACGCCTTTACTGCGCCCGTGCACCCCGTGCCCGATCATGATATCGCCGTCGGCCGAGATCAGCGCGGCTTCCACGCCTTCGGCGATACGCACCTCGCCCTCGGCGATCACGTGAAAGCCGCTACGCACGCTTCCCGAGACCGTCACCATGCCCGGAAACTTTATGTTGCCGCTCTGCAGCCCAACATCGCCCTGTACGGCGTAAACCGGCTGCACCTCGATCTTTGTTTCGGTGTAGAGCAGCCGACCGGTGGTGGTCGCGATCAAGGTCGCGCGCCCGTCGTCGTCTTTGCGTTGCTCAACGCCGGCGCCGATCTCGAGGTTGAGCTTCTTGATCTCTCCGGCGTTGAGGGTTTCGCCGGTGACGCTCCACCCCGGCTGCGGCACCGCATCGGCCGGAACCAGTCGCGCGAGCTCGTCGCCTTTTCGTACCGTGGTGATCTGACCGCGATTCTTGTAGTCGGCGCGCCCGTCTTGCTTGATCACGACGCCGGAGTCTTTCGCCGGGGTTACCAGCAGCTCGAGCTCTTCGCGCCCGCCTTCCACCGGCGGTTTGCCGCGCGCCACCGGCACATCCTTGAGCGGCTTGCCGGCATTCAGCGACTCAAGCACCTTAGACACCACCTGGTCGCTCACGCCGTGCGTGACGCGAGCGCCTTGCAGCGCGTTCTCGATCACGCCGCGGTCCACCGGTCGGCCGCTTCCTTCATGGGGTTTTACCGTGAGATGCGCGGTAAGCTTGTCCGGCGCGATCGAGACCTTGATCTCGCCGTCGCGATGCCGGCGAACGCGCAGGTATGTGGTGTCCTCGATCACCGCATAATCGAGCGCTCCCTCGGCGGTCGAGACAATGAGGTTGCCTTTTTGCTCGAGCTTCTCGAACAGGCGTACGTTCGGCTCGTCGCCGGGCAGCCCTTCGAGGCTTTTGCCGTATACGTCGCTTCCCGGGTTCCCGTAGGTTGGAGGCGGGATCGAGGCAATGCGCTGGTCCTTGATCACCATGCTGATCTGTTCGATCTGATCGACCGGAAAAACCTCGAACGACGGTTCCTTCTGCAACTCGGGCGCGCTCTTGAGCCGCTCGAGTTGATTGAGCCGTTCCTTCTCGGCTACAAACTGAAGCGCGTGCTCGAGCTCCCGCGGCGGCCCCTTTGTGGGCTCGGTGCCTTGCACAAGGCAGTAACCGGTAAGCTCGGTATCGGTGCTGTGATAGAACGCGAGGATATCCTCTTGTATCTTTTCGTACTGCAGCCCCTTGAGCTTGCTCGCTTTGATGGCGCGCCCGAGCTCTTTCAGCGAAAGCGCTTTGCCCCGGCCGGTTCCTTTGCTGATCGAGAGTTGCGCGCGTAGGCGGTCTTCGGACACGAAGATCTCGAACCACGCATCCTTGCTGTAGCAGATCGGAACCTGCTTGAAGCCCTCCCCCCGTTCGCGAGCGGCCGCGAGCAGCCTCTCGATCTCGTCGCTCGACTGCAGCAGCTCCTCGCGGTACCCGCGCTCTACCGCCTCGGCGCGGATCGCGGAGGCGTCCGGCGGTTTGTGCTCGGCGTCTCCCGGGGTGTAGCTCAGCAGGCAACTCGCCTTGTCCTTGGTGAGCTCAATTGTGTAGCTATGCGGGCGTGAGGCGACGATATCCACCCAGTTTTCACCGACCCGCACGAATCCGGTGGTTTCCGCGACAAACTCACCGCGCCCTTTCTTGACCCCCTCGCCGGCGTAGATCAGCGGATCGGCGAGTTGTTTCGGAGCGATCGGCCGGCCGTATAGGTCTTTCCCGGGACGCCCCGGCTGCTGCGCCTCGAAGCTTCCGAGCGTTTCGCCCTCGGCGGCGTACCCGGTGCTGCGAACCGTGGTATCGACGTACACGCCTTGCTGTACGGTGCGCGTCTTGGGTTTCGGCGGCTGTGGCTTGCCTCCGCCGAGAAGGCTCCCCGTCGCCTTTTTCCCGGGCGGTTCCGAGTCCTGTACGCGCTCGGTCTTCTCGATAACGATGCGCGGCGCGCCCGCTGCGGCGAGGCGTTGCTCGGCGATCTCGGAGAGCTCGGGCGGGATCTCGTGGAAGCTCCAGACCGCCCGTTCCGGCACCGGCGGCTCCGGCGCCCGGGCCCGCGCTATGACCGAGCGCACCGGCTCGCTTGGTGAGCGCGTGAGCTCGATCAAGGCGTCTCGAATCTCGTAGGTATCGATGCCCTCGGTTACGCCTTCGCGTTTGAGGCGCGTGGTAACGGCGTCGATGCTGAGCTGGTCTTGCTGTTCGTCGGCGGTGAATACTCCGGTGGCGGCGGTTGCGGTCTCGTCGATCTCGATCGAGACCCTCCCTTTCGGCGTTGGGTTCGGCTTTGCCATAGCTTCGCTAAGGTTTGAACCCCTGGTTCATCGCGCGTACGAGCTTAGATTTGTACAACATGTTCTGTTTTCTTAACTGCGTGATCTCCAGCTGTTGATTCTTGATCGTCTCGATAAGATCGCCGGTGCTCAGCGTGCCCGAATGCAGCAACTCGGCGACGTACTCCAGTTTGGCGTTGAAGTCGGCCTCGGCTTCGGCCTCGGCCTCGGCGAAGCCGTCGTCGGTTCCGTCGTACAAGAGCGGCCCACTGTCCTCGTCCTGCAGCTGAATGAGCTTGTCGGCTATGCGGTAGATCGCCTGCGCGAGCACCGAACCGGGCTTGTAGCGAATCAGCGGTATGCGCGACGCGAGCGCGCGGTCTTGCAGGTCGTCACGGTAGATGACTCCGAGGTGTTCGGGGTCGAGCGTGAGATACTCGAGGCAGGAGCTTCGTAGGCGGTTGACCTTGTCGGCGTCTTTGGGGTCCTCGAGCATGTTGAGCACAATGCGTGGGCGAAAATGGCGTGTCTTGTCCTGGAACGCGCGGTGCCCTTCAGGGTCTACCGCCTTAAGCTGCTCGAGGAGATCGGGGATCGAAAGCCGACGCAGCGAGCCGGGGTCTTTGCGTAGGTTGTTGAGAAGCTCGGCGCCGGGGCTTTTCGCCGGGAACGCGTTATGAAGCACGCGATACACCGCGTTCTTGAGAAACAAATACGCGTTCACGATTGCGGTCGGCGTGGGAGTGGTGACCACGATGCCGTGCGGCGCGAGCAGAAAGAAATCGACGGTGTTGAAGTTGGTGCCCGCGCCGAGATCCATCACCACGAACTCGGCATCGAGCTTCGTGATCCGGTTGATGAGTTTGCGCTTCTGCGCGGCGCCGAGGTTCGCAAGCCCCGGGATCTCGGCGTCGCCCGGGACGAAGCGGAGGTTCGGATACTCGGTAGAAAAAACCGCGTCCTCGAACTTCGCGCGTCGCCCGGAGAGAAACGGACCGATGCCGCCCTCGGGACTACGAACGCCGAGGATGAGATGGAGATTAGAGCCGCCGAGATCCAGATCAACCAGTACGGTGCGCTTTCCGGCCTGGCCGAGCGCGATCGCGAGGTTCGCGGCTATCAGCGACTTGCCGACGCCGCCCTTTCCACTGGCAATCGGGATGATCTGCATCTATTCTACCTGCTCCTCGTTTCGCAATGATATCAGAAATATGAGCAGGAGCGCATCGATCGCGAGCACCCCAAGACCGGCAATCATGCGTGTGCCGAACGCGGCGCCCACGAGCTCGCCGTCGATCGCGGCAAGAATCTGCATCGCTAGTGCCGGGACGGCGGCCGCGGTCGCCAAGAGCTTCCCGAGGCGCAGCAGATTCATAAATGCGGCGTAGCGTTCGGGATAGAGCGCCATGAACAAGAACCCGGCCGCGAGGGCCAATTGTGGTGCCCCGAACCACAGCGTGATAAAATGATCTACAGACGCACCGATGCCGGTGGTAACCTGGGTTGCGAACAAAAGGTATAAAACCGCGAATCGAAGCAGCTCCCAGACCGCGGCAATAAATAGTAGAGTTTTCACGAGTGGCATGTAGCTGCGAGTGTACGGCCCTGTTCCGGTGCAGTCAATAGAAGGCCCGCGTCGAAGCGTGTCGAAAGTTGTATATTTGTGGTGCCGGGTCTTGATTACATAAGGCCTAATCGGCGCCGAGATTTTTTGTGGGAGTGATTTTTATGGCAAACAAGTTCGGTCGCAGTACGAGACGCGAACGCGTTCTCTGGATGGGCGTAAGCACGGTGTTACTCGCGGCCTTGCTGGTTTTTCTCGTTTCACCGAACCTGCTCGCGCAGGATCAGCGCTCCGAGAGCGAACGCTACATGCGTATGTTCAAGCAGGTGTACGAGTTCATCGAGAGCAACTACGTCGATGAGGTCGACGCCGAGAAGTTGATCGAGGGCGCGCTCAAAGGTATGTTCGACGCGCTCGACGATCCGCACTCGGCCTATCTCACCGAGGAAGATATGCGTGGGCTTGGCGACACAACCGCCGGCGAGTTCGGCGGGGTGGGCTTAAATATCTCGAAGCAACCAGGACAAGGCGGAAAGGGTTATATCGAGGTGGTTTCGCCGATAGAGGACACACCCGCGCACCGTGCCGGCATTCAAAGCGGCGATCTCATCGTTGAGGTCGAGGGCGAGAGCACCAGCGGTCTCAGAATAGACGAGGTCGTCGATCGTCTGCGCGGCGAGATCGGCACCGAGGTGGAGGTCAAGATTCAGCGCGGCGAAAACTATCGCTTCGATGTGACGATCGAGCGCGACAGCATTGAGGTTCCCACCGTCCGTCGCGATATGATCCCCGGCGATATCGGGTTTCTGCGCATCATCCAGTTCACCCCGTATACCGCCGATCGAGTGGCAGACGCGATCGATTACTTCGAGGAGAACGACTACGCCTCGATGATCATCGACCTGCGCAGCAACCCCGGCGGGGTGTTGAACGGCGTGATTAACACCGCAAATCTGTTCTTCTCCGACGGCGAGATTGTCGGTACCAGCGGACGAAATCCGCGTGAGAACCAAGTTTTCAGCGCTCGCTCTGGGCAGAAGGTGCCCGACGATCTTCCGATCATTGTGTTGATCGACGGTGGCTCGGCCTCGGCCTCCGAGATCCTCGCAGGCGCGTTGCGCGATCGTGATCGGGCGCTGGTGATCGGTGAAACGACCTACGGCAAAGGCTCGGTGCAGCAGGTGCGCCGCATCGGCGAAGGTGGGTTTCGGTTGACGATGTCGCGATACTACACGCCGGCAGGAGTGTATATCGATAAAGAGGGCATCGTCCCCGACCGCACGGTCTCGGAAGCATCGTTATCCGACGACGAGCTCGAGCATTATGCGCGCCTGCGCAACGAGGGCCTGATCCGCGAGTTTCTGCAGGAGGCCGACGAGCCCGGTGAGGACGAGATCGCGGCCTTTATCGCCGAGCTGCAGGACGACGGCTTCGAGCTGCCTGAGCGTCTGTTGCGGCGCTTGGTTCGAGACGAGAAGAACCGGCTCGACGGTGTGACGCTCGTCTATGACCTCGATTACGATCCGGTTCTCCAAGAGGCCGTCGAAATCCTGCGCGACGACATGTTTGAAGAGGAGCTCAAAGCGGCGCACCGCTGAGCCCCACGAGGTTCGGCGGCCCGCCTGTGTGGGCCGTCGGCGCGAAGCCCTCGGGCCCGCTGCTCCGTGGGGCGGGCCTCTATGCGCCCGCGCCGGAGCCCCGCGGCGCGCGCGGGCCCGCGCGCGCAAGCCCTTGCACAAGCGCGCACACACCGCTAACGTATACCAACCGACACGAGTTCTGCGGAGCCCCGCTCCACAGAACTCGTGTCGCTCAGAAAACGTAACGGAGTAAGGTCTTGGACGCTGTAACCCCTTCCGAGGCGCGCGAATCGCTGCATCTTGGGCGTATTCGAGTTGCCGGCGTGCCGGTTCATATCCTGGCGTCGAACGAGCTCGAGGCGATAATAGCCGGTGCTTTGCGCAGCGACGAACCGTTTCAGATCGTGTTCTTGCGGCTCTGGGACTTGATGCGGGCGAAATGGAACAGCGAGTACAAGCGCATGCTCGAGCAGGCCGGTCTCGTTGTGCCGGTGAGCCGCGCGATTTTGTTCGGCGCTCGCTTCCAGGAGAAGCGCACCCCTATTCGCTACTCGCCGTTTGAGTTCGTGATTCGAGTGCTCGGCATGCTCGAGCGGCGCAATCACTCACTCTATCTCCTCGGTGGCCGCCCGGCCGAGCTCAAGCGTGTAGACGGCAACGTGCGGCGAACCTTTCCCGGTCTTCGTTTGCTCGGTCGTTACGTCGGAACCTACCCCAAGACGCATCATGATGCGATTCTGACGGCGCTCCGCAAGGCGGCGCCGAACTTCACCCTGATAGGCCCGGGCCCAACCGCTCGCGAGCGTTGGGTGGCGCGAAACCGCGCCTTCCTTCCGCCCGGCATCTATCTGTGGTCGGCCGAGGTGTTTGATATCCTCGCCGAGAAGCGCAACCGTGTGCCGCGCGAGGTCTTCGAACGCGGCACCGATTTTCTGCACGACGGTTTGAGACGGCCGTGGCGCGTTCTGCGGTTACCGGTGTACGGGTGGTACCTGCTGCTGCTGCTGTACCACCGGGCTCGGCATCTATAGGCTCGCCGACACAACTCAGCCGAAACAACGCGTTTACTCGAACCCTTCGAGTTTGAGGTACTCGTAGACATGCTTCAGGTGCGGCCCCAGGCGGCGCACGATCAGCCACCCGAGCATGTTGCGCATCGGGCTGATGAACGCCACGAGGCCGAGGCAGTCGGTGAAGAAGCCCGGTATGAGCCAGAGAAAGCCGGACAACAACACGCCGAAAAGACTGGTGTACTCCCAGGCGGGATACTCCCCGTCTCTAATTCTTTGCCTGATGCGGGCGAGGATCGTGTCGACCGAGTTGAGGATCACGAACAACGCCGGGATCGCGGTGGCGCCCGCGGCCGCCAAAGCGAGAAACACGCCGTAGCGGTTCGCGAGTGTCACCAGTACGTAGCCGTCGGCGAGCAGCAAGATCGCGACCAGCATCTGCAGGAAAAAGAACTTGAGTATCGAGTCCCGCTGAAAGAGCTGCAGCAGGTAGCTCATGCGGAGCTACTGTAGCCTAGTTTTTGCTTTTTTTCCAGCAACGCGGTGTTTTGCACTTGCATCATGCACAATTACCATATTAAAACACTTATCTACGATGTAGTGATGAACAATGAAAGTTTTGTTTATCTGTGATGATCTAAAAGATCGCCAAACATTAAAAGTAATACTGCAAGATCGATGCCTGCTCCAGTACTGCGCGTTCACGGAGCGTGTGATCGAGCAGGTTCGAAGCGAAGCGGCCGACGCGGTGCTGCTCGATATCGCATCGGGCGTCGAGGCCGTGTCGACCTTAATCGCCGCGATCCGCGCCGAGTCTCACGCGCCCGGCATCATCGTGTTCGGCAGCCCCTGCGATCCTGAGCTCGTGACCGATCTCATCAAAAAAGGCGCCGACTACTACCTGCGCAAACCCTACACCGCCGCACTGCTGCTCGCGAAACTCGCCGCGATCAAGCAAGAGCGCACCCTGCATCCCGTCGCGGTTGTGGCCGAAGCGCCCGACGGCCAAGGCTCGGATGAGCTCATCGGCGAAAGTGGTCCCATTAAGCAGTTGCGGGCGAGCTTGCCGCGGCTGGCCCGCAACGACCTTCCGGTGTTGCTCGAGGGCGAAACCGGAACCGGCAAAGAGCTTGCGGCACACGCGATACACCGTCTCTCGCCTCGGGCCGCCGGCCCGTTCGTCGCGGTGAACTGCGGCGCCATTCCGGAAAACCTGCTCGAGAGCGAGTTGTTTGGCGTGGTACGCGGGGCGTATACCGGCGCCGAGTCGCGACCGGGGTACTTCGAAAGCGCCGACCGCGGAACCTTGTTCCTCGATGAGGTAGGCGAGTTGGCGCCTTCGGCGCAGGTTACGCTTCTGCGCGCGATCGAAACACAGGCAATCCGGCGCGTCGGCTGCACCCGCACACGACAACTCAGCGTTCGAATACTGGTCGCGACCAACCGAAACGTGGCGGCCGAGGTCGAGGCGGGCCGCTTCAGAGAAGACCTCTACTACCGCTTGCGCGTGCTGCACTACCGCATTCCGCCGTTACGTGAACGCACCGCCGATATTCCGATCCTCGCCGCCTGGTTCCTGCAGCAGCTCTTGATCAAACCGCCGTTGGACCCGTACCCGCGCGGCTTCGCTCCGGAAGCGGTCGGCAAACTCGTAAACCACCGGTGGCCGGGGAATGTGCGCGAGTTGCGGAACGTGGTGCAGCGCGCGGTGATAGTGTGCGACGAGCTTCAGATTCAACCCCGGCATATTGAGTTTGGGTAACTGCCGCGCAGTATGTTGGTGCGCGCACACGGTGTTATCCGGCGCATGATGTGATATAGTCGAACACCAACATGACGCACTCGCGCGGTCTCACAGATCTTCGTGCTCTGGTAATCGGCGGCAGCGGCGGAATCGGCAAAGCGGTTTCAAAACGCCTTGCAGCAGCCGGCATGCGGGTCTGTGTGCACGGAGGGCGCTCGCGTGAGCGGCTTGAGGCCACGCTCAAAGAAATTGCCGACGACGGCGGACGGGCCGAGGGGTTTCTCGCGGAGCTCGAGCGCGCCGAGGATCTGGTGGAGCCGGTAACCGCGCGGCTTCCGTTCAGCGTTGTGGTGCTTGCGTTCGGCCCCTATCTCGAGGCCTCGCTGCTCGAAACCGGCCCCCGTGACTGGGTGCGGATGACCGAGCTCAACCTCGCGCTCCCGGGTGTGGCGTTGTCGCTGTGCGCGCCGGCGATGCAGGCCGCGGGGTGGGGACGGTTCGTGTTGTTCGGTGGGCCAAGAACCGACGGCATCGAGTCTTTCAAAAAAATCGCCGCGTACGGAGCCGCCAAAACCGGCGTATCGAGCTTAGTGCGCTCCGCGGCGCGTCAACTCGCCGGTGACGGGATCACGGTCAACGCAATCTGCCCGGGTTATATACGCACCGAGTACTATCCGGAACACGAACTCGAGCGGCTCGCGGGGCGCATGCCGGACCGCGAGTTGATCGCGGCCGACGAGGTGGCGCAGCTTGTGGAGCGCCTTGTTGCGCCGGAGTCGAAAGCGCTAAATGGTGCGGTGATCCGCATCGATAAAGGGGTATAACACCGTCGTGAACAAGCGGAAACGAACCCAAACAAGGTTTGACAAATTTGAGCAGCGTCACTAAGATACAATGCAAGCTGGTCTCGCTTCAGGTAAAAATCGCTCGCAGGTAGGCTGAGAAGGGGAATTATGAGCAACAACGATATTGTGCCCGGCTTCGACGAAGAAAAAGACGAAAGCCTCAAGATACGCCTTCAAAAGATAGACTCTACTCCCGGTTGTCTCGTCCTGTATTTGACCGGTTATATCGATACCTACAACTCCAACTTCTTTCAAAAACGGGTTTCGCGGGCGGTGGAGTCCGGGTATATCAAGTTGATCTTCAACTGCTCGGGCCTGAACTACGTCTCCAGTACCGGCATCGGGTCGTTCACCGCTTTTCTCAAGTCGGTGAAACCTCGCGGCGGTGATCTGGTGTTGCTCGAGATTCAACCCAAGGTGTACGAGGTGTTTCAGCTCCTCGGGTTCTCTCAGTTCTTCAATATCAAAGACAATCTCGACGACGCGATCGAGTTCTTCAACAGCGGCGGGCCGGCGGTGCAGTCGGATGTCTTCCCAAAAGTGTTCAAGTGCCCGATCTGCTCCAAGAAGCTCAAGGCAACCAAGTCGGGGCGCTTCCGTTGCTCGGAATGCAAAACCATCCTTGCGATCGACAAGAGCGGGCAGGTGTTTCTGGGTTAGGCACCGGTGCTGCGCTGAATCCATCGGGCGCTCGAATCGTACTCACCAAAGGGGGCTACAATGACGGTTGCCGAGAGGATCGAGAGTTATCTCATCAACCTATCGCTGACCTATGAGCAGGTCGATGAGCAACTCTGGGTGATAACCGACGACGACAACACGGTCGGAAGTCTCTTCGTTTTCGTGGACGACAGCCTGGTTACGGTGCGAACCAAGGTGATGGAGCTACCGAGCGCGCGACAGCGCGAGCTGTTCGAGGATCTGCTGCGGCTAAACCTCGAGATGGTTCACGGCGCCTACGCACTCGAGCAGGATCACGTGGTGTTGATCGAGACGCTCGAGGCGACGGGTCTTGATCTGGCGGAGTTTCAGGCGGTTCTCGATGCGATTGGGCTAACGCTTGCCGAGCACTATCCGCGGCTCGCGAGCTACCGTGAGAGGGAAGGAGGCTGCTTGTGGGCATTTTTGACCGTTTCAAGCGCATGGTAAAATCCAATCTCAACGACTTGATCAGCAAGTCGGAGAATCCCGAGAAGATGCTGAACCAGCTGATCTCGGATATGAATCAGCAACTCATCGAGTCGAAGAAAAGCGTTGCATCGGCGATCGCCGACGAAAAGAAGCTCGAGCGACAGGTGCAGGATGCGAAGGCTCAGGCTGAGGAGTGGGAGCGTAAGGCCATGGTTGCGTTGCGCGCCGGCAAAGAAGACCTCGCACGAGAGGCGCTCGAGCGTAAGCAGGAGATGGAGAAGTACGCCGAGCAGTACGAAGAGCAGTGGCAACAACAGCACGACTCGGTCGAGAAGCTGAAGGCTTCGTTGCGAGGCTTGCAGCAGAAGATTGAAGAGGCGCATCGCAAGAAGAACCTTTTGGTAGCTCGCTCGAAGCGCGCCGAGGCGCAGAAGCGCATTCAAGAGAGCGTCGGCGGCATGTCGGATACCTCGGCGTTTGAAGCCTTCGAGAAGATGACCGAGCGCATGGAACGCTTGGAGGCCGAAAACGCCGCAATGGAAGAGATCTCGGGCTGGGACAAAGAAGACGCCTCCCTCGAGGAGCAGTTCAAGCAGCTCGAGGGCCGTGGCGGTGGAACCGACTCGATGCTCGACGACCTTCGTAAGAAGATGGCGATCGAGGACCGCAGCGGCGAGGGCGGCGGCGAAGGTAGCGGCGCTCGGAGCCACGGCACCGAGGGCGGCGGCGCCCAGGGGGCCGGCGACGACGAGGCGGGATCGGGCGGTCAAGACGCCTCAGGTGGTGCCGACGGCGACGCCGAGCGGCCGCAGACCGACCCCGACGAACTGGAAGCGACCCTCGATGAGCTCAAGAAGCGCATGCAGGACGAGGACGACTGAGCCGCGCTACCGACGCAACGGCGCCACCAGGGTTGCGGTGGTGGACGCACCGCCGGTAATGCAGGAGCGCATTCGGCTGCAGTTCGGCGACAGCCCCGACTGGTCGGTTCGCTTCCTCGAAGGCTCCGCTGCCGACTCGAAGCGCCTGAGACGCAGCGCCGATCTGCTGGTGCTGCCGGCCGCGCTTATGCTTGCGCATCCCGAGCGGTTCCGGGCGCTCGAGTTGCCTTTGGTGGCGTACGGGCCGGCCTCGCAGCTGAGCGCCTGTTTCCTTGCCGGCTGTTCCGATTATCTGCGAACTGAGTTCGCGATGGACGAGCTTTTCCATCGTCTCGCGGCACTCGCGCCGGTGCCGATCTTGGTGTGGCGCGGGTTCGTGGTTACACTCGAGCCGCGCGCGATTCGCCTAGAACAGACCGAGTTACCGCTGCGGTACGCCGAGTACCGGATTCTACGCACCTTACTCCGAAACTGCGGCGAGGTGGTTACGCGCGCTGCGTTGTATCGATCATTCGCGGTGCGCTCTCTCGGGAGTTCGCGCGCGGTCGATATGCATGTTGCCAACGTGAGGCGCAAACTCGATCGGCTGGTGAGCACACCCTCGACGAGTGTAGCGCGCTCTCCGCTCGAGACGGTGCGCGGGATCGGGTACCGTCTGACCAATTGTGGATAGTCTGTGGATAAATTCGGTCCTCCGGCCGGCAGGTGCTCCACGAGCTCGCGATCGAGGTGCGAATGGCGCCGGGGGCGCGGCGTTGAATCATCCTCGGATCCGCCTTGTCATATAACTATTTATAGTGAAGTCACTTACCTGGAATGCTCAGCTGTGTGCTATACAGATTTATAGTAAAAATAGGGCCGGATAAAACCGTTTGGTTCGCTATGCGAAACAGTTTTGTGAATACTGTGTGGATAACGTGGGAGTAATCGGTGACGAACAGCGGGAAAGATCGTGGCGGAGCTCGCCGGACCGCGCCCGATTTTTCCGAACTGCGCCGGGGAAAGCTCGGCGCGGCCGGCGCGGGGCGGTCGGCTCGGCGGCTCGGCGGCCGCGGCGAGGTTCACCGAGCGGGCCGAGCGGGTTTCAGCTTGAATAAGCGGGGGGCGCGTGCTACAGTTCTGCCGTGAAGTACGCGCTGTTGGTTCCGTTGCGCTATCTCGTCGCGGTGCTTCTCTTTGCCGCTTTCTTCCTGGTGCTTTCGGCGGCGGTGAGCTTCACCTCCGTCGGCGAGTTTCGGCTCACCCCCATGCTCTCGACCACCCTCCCTGTCGCGGTGTGCGCTGCGGCGATATTGTCCGGGTATCTTCAGTTGTTCTCGATCGTCCGAGCTCCCGCCCCGGCGTTTCGCGCGCTTGTGCTGCTGTTTTTCGTCACTGCGCTTGCTCTGTCGGGCGTGTCGGCGCTGGGCTTCGGAGATATCGTCGGGCACCCGGAGGACGCTCCCACCGAGGATGCGGTTCTCGCGCTTCCGCCGACCCTCGAGCATCGGCTGCTTGAGTACCCGAGGTTTCGGGTGTATCTCGCGGCGATTGAGGACGGCGTAGCGCACGGCGCGCTGGTGCTGCGCCTTGAGGACACCCCGCGTTTTCGACTCTATCGGGAAGCGCGGGCGTTGAGACCGCCGGCAATCGGGGCGTCGCGGCTTGCTCGGCGCGGCGGACGCTTCGAGCTCAAAGAGGATCAAGCCCTGCTCGATCCCGCCGGCGCTGAAAACCTCCACGGGCGTTACTTCGCTCATCCTCCGGTCTTGCACCGCGCGGTTCAGGGATTCGAGACGCTTTCGAACGGGCTTCTGCGGCGTGCCGTGCCCTGGGGGCTGATCGACAGCCTTGCGATTGCGTTCGCGGTTGTGTCCGCGATCAGCCTCGCGCGTATGACGCGCTGGCCCCCGTTGAATCTCATCCTAACCGCGATCTCGGCAACCGTTGTGCTCAGTATCTATGCGTTTGCACAGCAACCCTACCCAGGCGAGCTGCTCGCGGTCTTTGAGCTGGAGGGGCACGCGCCGCTTGTGGGGCCGATCGCGCTTACGGTTTTCGCGGTGGTGCAGCTCGCTTTGTTGATTCCTCAGCGCCCGCTTGATTCGTGGCGACAGGAGCTCGGGTATGCGTAACCGGGTCGTCACCCGCGTGCTCGGGGTAACGGCGCTCGCGTACGGCTTGGGTTTCGGCGTTCTCGTGATGCACGCGATCTTCACCTTCCCCACACCGGACGTGATGCCGGCCTTTCAGTGGCGCTGGATACTGAACAGCGCCGGTGCTCGACTACTCGAGAATCTTGTTCCGCTGCAGGTTGTGGCGATCCTGCTTGTGTTCTCGCTGTTGCTCGGCAGCGGCAGCGGCGGCGCCGGCGCCGGCATGCGGCGTGCAGCCGGCCGCGTCGGTAGGCGTGGTAGCGGCGGCGAGTCCGGCGGCCAAGGCGGTGCGCGCAGCGAAACCGGGATCGGTACGCTCCGCGGGGTGTTGACGATACTTGTGGTGCAGACCGCGGTGTTCGCGGTATTGGTGGCGGTTGTGCTGCCGTTTTGGCGCGACGGAGCCGACTCGGCGATAAGGCAGACCGCCACCGCGCGAGAGTTGCGCGAGCGGGCCGAGACTGCCGAGCGTGCCGGAGAGTACGCGGTTGCGATCGAGGCCTATCGGCGCTACCTTCGGATCAACCCGGCGGATGAGCACATAGAGCAAGCGCTGGCAGAGGCGCAGGCGAGGCGGGCGGCGCGCCCGTCCGAGGAGGATGCGCCCGAGCGCGCTCCGGCGCGCCGTACCGAGTTGCGTGAGCTCACCGGGTCCGAGCTCTTACGGCGCGGGCGTGAGGCGTACGAAGACGAGGAGTTCTTCAGCGCGCACTACTTCGCGCAGCTTGCGCTCGAGTCGGGAGAGGTGTCGCGCCCCGAGGCCGAGCGACTGATATCTCAGGCGTGGGATCGCATTCGGAGGATTGAAGGCGACCAAATCGAACAGCGCGAGCGCGAGTTGTTTCGCCGCAAGCGCGCAGCGTACCAAGACCTCCTCGCCGGGCGCGCGGTCGAGGCGTACTACGCGTTCGACGCGATCGCCGAGGAGTACGGCGCCGACCGCGACGTTCGGCGCTACCTGCGCGAGGCGGAACAGGCGGCGCGCGAGACGGCGTTCTTCCTCGATGAGATCGAGGATGTGGCCGGCTTTCCCGGATACCGGGAGCTGGTATTTCGAAACGAGCTCGATGGGCTCGAGGAAGCCGGCGCGGCCGAGCTAGGGATCGAGATCGGCGAAGCGCCCGAAGTTCACGAGCTCATCTTCCTGCAGAATCTTATTCCGTCTTACGGTGGGTTTTATGCCGGCGGCGTAGAAGTGATTCGCTTCCGCGAATCCGGCGAACTCGAGTACCACCTGCGCGCCGATTACGCGAAGCTGCGCGATCAGCGCCTCATTCTGCGTGCGCTCGACCGCGACGACCCCGAGCTCGTGTTTGAGCCCGAGGTGCTGCACGGAACGGTGCCGGGTGAGTTTCAACACGTGCTGCCGGTGGCGGCCCCGGTTGAACTCATCATTGAGTTCGCTCGTGCACGTGCCGATATCTCGGGAGGGTCGCTCTCGGGGCTGCTGCAGTTGCTACGAAGCGAGTACCGGTTTGGATATGACCGCTCCGAGCTGCGCTTCGAGTTGCTGATGCGACTGCTCCTTCCGTTCAGCTTCATCGTGCTTTCGCTCGTGGCGCTCGCCGCCGGTAGGCGCCTTAGCGGCAGATATCTCAGCGTACCGCCGATCTTGACCGCGGTCGGCGTCGTACTGCTGCCGCCGGCAGCGATTGTGGCTTATCTGCTGTACCGCTATGTCTGGCAGGTGGTGGTGGGGGTGCTCGCGTTGCAGCTGCCGCTCGCGGCCGGCGCGGCGGTGCTGGCGGGGCTGCAGGCCGTAATGCTGTTCGCGGTACTGATCTGGGCGGCGCTGGAAGCGGGGCGCGAGTCATGATTATCGGGCGCGTGGCCGGTTCGTTACTCGGCGCGGCGGCCGGGCCGTTCGGGCTGGCTTTCGGGTTTTTGTCCGGATTTCTGATCGACCGCGTGGTGGACCGGGTTCGCTTCCAGGATCAGATCACCAAGACCTTGCGCGGAGAGCTACCGCCCGACCATGATTTCAAGCGCAACTTGATTCGCCTCATCGGGCTGGGCGTTGCGGTCTCGGTATCGGACGGTTTCGCGAGCGACGCCGAGACCGGTATGATCGCCGGGTTTGTGCGAGGGCGCTACGGAGCCTCAAGCTCGCAGGCCGATCAGATCCGGCGTATTCTCGAAGAAGCGCTGGTGCTGGGCTCGCGCATTCAACTCGAGGCGGTGGCTGCCGCGATCAACCTCGAGGTGTTGGGCCTCTCGCAGGATGAACTCACCGAGCACCTTCTGCAGGTGGCCAAGAGCCGTGACGGCCAGATCGGAGCGCGCCGCAGGCGCGTGCTCGACGAGATCACCGCCGCGCTCGGCGCGCCGCCGATTCCGCGTGCTCTCGATCCGCACGCGTGTGCGGTGCTCGGGATCCGCGACGACGCCGACCTGCTTGAGGTGCGCAGCGTGTACCGGCGGCTCGTGCAGCAGTTTCACCCCGACGGGGCCGGTCCGCTCACCGATGAACAACGCAGACAGAGCAACGAGGCGCTGGTTCGGATAAACCGGGCGTACGAACGGCTGAGTCGGCAGCTTCAAGGGCGCGAGGAGCGGATCGAGTCGTCGTAGTGCGCCGCAGGACGCGGGGCGCCGGCCGCCGGCCGCTTCGGCGAACCCGCCCGGCCCACCCGGCCCGCGGCCCGGCCCGAACGGACGGGGCTTCCGGGCGGACGGGGCTCCCGGGCGAACCCGCCGAGCTCGGTCGCGCCCGCGGATGCTGCCGACGCTCAGTGTGCCTCGCCGTTGCGCGCGATCTGTGCGCCGAGCGCTTGAAGGCGCGGTACGAGGTTCTCGTAGCCGCGCTCGATCTGGTAGACGTTGTGGATGCGGCTCGTGCCCCGGGCACAGAGCGCCGCGATCACCATCGCCATCCCGGCGCGAACATCCGGCGAGACGAGCTCGGACCCTGCGAGCCGGCACGGCCCGGTGACCACCGCGCGGTGCGGGTCGCACAACACGATGCGCGCTCCCATCCCAATCAGCTTGTCGACGAAGAACATTCGCGACTCAAACATCTTCTCGTGGATTAAGATCGTGCCGTCCACCTGGGTGGCGACAACCGTCATGATACTCGTAAGGTCGGGCGGAAAGCCGGGCCAGGGGGCGTCGTCTATCTTCGGAACCATTCCCCCGAGATCGGGTCGCACCGTGAGGCTTTGCTTGGCCGGGACAAAGATGTCGTCGCCGGATACCTCCCAGTGGATGCCGAGACGAGCGAACACGATGCGAACCATCTTGAGGTGGCGGGGCTCGGCGTTACGGATGAGGAGTTCGCCACGGGTGGCGGCCGCGAGCCCGATGAACGACCCAACCTCCATGAAGTCTGAGCCGATCGCGAACTCGGTACCGCGGAGCGCCTCGACGCCGTTGATTCGCAGGATGTTGGAGCCGATGCCGGTGATCTCGGCGCCCATGGCGTTCAACATATGACAGAGATCCTGGATATGAGGCTCGGAGGCGGCGTTCTCTATCAGGGTAGGCCCGTCTGCGAGTACCGCCGCCATGATCGCGTTCTCGGTAGCGGTTACCGAAGCCTCGTCGAGAAACAACTCGGAACCGCTGAGCTTGTCGGCGCGCACGCGATAGACATCGTTGGTTTCGATCTGGGCGCCGAGCGCCTCGAACGCGAGAAAATGCGTGTCCAGTCGACGTCGTCCGATGACGTCGCCCCCCGGTGGCGGCAACTCAACCGAGCCGGTGCGAGCCAGAAGCGGCCCGGCAAGCAGGATCGAGGCACGGATGCGTTGTGCCTGCTCAGGAGGCACAACGCTGTCGCGTAGCGTCGCGCTTTCAACTCGCCACTCGCCCTTCGCGCCTCCGCGCTCAACCGAAACACCGAGGTGTTTCAGCACTTCAAACATCACCTGTACATCTTCGATCTCGGGGATGTTCTTCAACAGCACCGGTTCGGGCGTCAGCAGGGTCGCCGCGATGCACGGCAGCGCGGCGTTCTTGTTTCCACTGGCGGTGATCTCTCCGGTTACCGGAGTACCGCCTTCGATGATGTATTCGCGCATAGCCTTTACTCACTCGCGTAATGGTTGTAGCTCAAGATAGAACTGTTGTTGTTCGAACGGATTATACGCCATCGTGACGGTTGTATGATAGAACCCGCTTACGCCTTCAGCGCACTCGATACGAACGACCGGGGTGAAACTCGTTGCGCCGGCGAGGTCTGGAAACGGGTTGGCCGCGATCACCGGAAACACCACGCGCTCGAGCTCCTCTGAAGCGAGAACGCCGTCGTGATCCTCGACCAAGTCTTGGGCGGTGGGTCTGAAGATCGCCTGTAGCGTCTGCTCAACCGAGAGCTCCCGACTCTCGACTCGCCGGCGATCCTCGCGCGTGAGCGCGTGTTCGATGAAGGCTTGGTGTTCGCCCTGTTCGAGGTATCTGCGCGCGGTGTAGAGGAAGCGATTGAGGTTGCGGACGATATCACGCGTTCGGTGCAGACGAAACTCGTCGTCGTACCATCGATACCAGCTGATGCGCGTTTCGCGCCCAACACCCTTCTCGAACCCGGATTGGAAACTGAGAAGGTCGATTGTCCCGCTCTCGTCGATGTCGTACCGATGCCAGCCTCGGTCGAGGGTATGTTGCATCGTAAAGCGTCCGTAGCGATCGGACGGCCCGGTGAAGGTAATCCAGTAATCGAGTATCCCTTCGGTGCTGCGGAACTGCACCGAGGCGGCGCGAGGAAGCGCTTCGTCGGTGATCCGAAGCGTCTCGAAGCCTTCGAGTATGAGATGTCGATCGAGGTAAATCTCGTGCAGCGGCTCGTACGCGAGTTCCTCGGGGTCCTGAGCGGTGAGCACGATGAGGTAGAACGGTATAGGTTCGCGGTCGGGCTCGAACAGCCGGCCGTAGCGCGAAAGCTCGCCAAGCTCGAGTGCGTCCTCAACACCCGCGTCGGCGGTGAGTACCAGCACCTCGAGCTCATCGTCGCCGGTAAGGTCGTGCACTCGGAGCACCGGATCCCCAGCGGAAAGCACCGGCTCGACCGAGCCGGGCAGCGCTTCAATCGCAGCCTCGGTGATCTCGATCAACCGTTGCGGCTCGAGGTCTTCGTGATCGCCCGACAGCACCGGGCCCGCGGGCGCGGCCGTGGTGTTGGGCTCGCGTTGTTCCTCGAGGCTCACCGGCTCCTCGGGCGGCGGATCGGGTGCGGCGCACCCGGTGAGGATCAACGCCGAGCCTGTGAGCGCGGTAACGAGGAACGGCACGAGCAAGCGAAGCACGATTCGGCTCGTAAGCCGGCTCACGTGCCGTCGTTTCGGCTTTAAGCCGCGGGTAATCGGGATCAAGATCGACATCGTGTCCATCATACCCCTCGCGCGCTTTTTCTGCTACAATTTCGCCGCGATACGCCCTTATACGTAGGTCCGGAGGTAGACGGTTTGAGGTATACAAGCACCCGCGATAGAGGCGGGGCCGAGGTTGGGTTTCGAACTGCGGTGTTTCAGGGGCTCGCTCCGGACGGCGGGCTCTTTCATCCGGTTGGTGAGGTCAGTGTGCGTGGAGTTCTCGAGTCGTTGCCGCGAAACGCGCCGTTTGCCGAGATCGCCGCAGCCGCTCTTCAGCCCTTGCTGGCCGAGGAGTTTTCGCCGGAGCGCGTCGCGCGGCTCGCTCAGGAGGCGTTTCCGTTCGAGCCGCAACTCACCTCGCTACACCCCCGACATCACGTGCTCGAGTTGTTTCACGGGCCTTCCTGCGCGTTCAAGGATTTCGGGGCGTCGTTTCTGGCCCATGTCATGGAGGACTCCCTCGTCGAGCACAATGAGCGCGCGATCATACTCACCGCTACCTCGGGCGATACCGGGAGCGCGGTCGCGCGCGCGTTCTTCCGTCGCCGAAACATCGAGGTCGTTATCCTCTACCCGTCGGGGCGAGTAAGCCCGCTACAGGAGCAGCAGCTCACGACGCTCGGGGAGAACGTGACGGCACTCGAGGTCTCCGGTTCGTTCGACGACTGTCAGCGAATGGTGAAGGAAGCCTTTCGAGACCCGGCCTTGAACGAGCGCTTCCGGTTGACCTCCGCAAACTCGATCAACCTCGGCAGACTGTTGCCGCAGGCCTTGTACTACATCGCGGCCTCGGTTTGGTTCGGTCTCGAGCCGCTTAGTTTTTGTGTTCCAAGCGGGAACTTCGGCAACCTCACCGCCGGCGTACTGGCGTGGCGTTGGGGCTTGGAGGTTGAGCGCTTTATCGCGGCGACAAACATCAACGACGTGGTGCCGGAGTATCTCGAGACCGGCGAATACCGTCCGCGGCCTTCTGCGCAGACCTACGCCAACGCCATGGACGTCGGCGACCCGAGCAACTTCGAGCGCCTTCGGCTGTTGTTCGAGGAGTACGGCGAGGATATCAACGCGAAGCTCGTCGGCGAGCGCGTCGACGACGCCGAAACGCTCGCGGCGATGCAACGCGTCCGGCGCGAGTACGGAGTGTTTCTCGACCCGCACACCGCGATCGGATTCCTTGCCGCCGAGCGCTATCTCGAGCGCAGCCCGCGCTCGGCGGCGCCGGTGGTAACGCTCGCGACGGCTCATCCGGCGAAGTTTCTTGAGGTTGTAGAGCAGGCAACCGGTGAGCGCCCCGAGATTCCCGAGCGACTCGCGCGCACGTTGCAGTTGCCGAAGCAGGCCGTGATGGTCGAGAATACTCTTGCCGCGCTCTCCGAGGTCCTGAACGCGCGCTACTCCCGATAGGCTCTACTCCACGTAGAGCTGCACGAGTTTGCGCCCTTCCGGCGTTCTGAAGGGGTTCTCGGTGTTCTTGAGGAAGGCTCGATAGGTTCGGCACGCCCGGTAGTACCCGTCGGGCCCGCGGTAGGTCGAGGAGAGATCGCAGCGGTAGAGCTCGAGCAGAAGCGGAAACAGTTTGGAGCGCATCACGTGCTGCGTTCTGTAGATCGGAAGCTGCGACACCAGGCCCGGAAGCATGTGGTTGCGGACGAGAAACCACACGTCCTCGGTAAACTCACGAGGGAACTCGAGCCCGGCGAGGAAATCACGCGCGATGGTTGCGCCGATCTCGGCGTGGCGGTCGAAGGCGCGTTGCGCGGTGCGCTCCGCAAACGGTTTGCCGCAGTCGTGTAGCAGCAGCGCGCTCGAAAGCAGCGGATCGGAGGTCTTGCGGTAACGGAGGGTCTCGAGCGAGTGTTGCCAGACGTTGCCCTCAGGGTGAAACTCCTTGGCGTGCTGGGTGTCGTTCATCCGGGCGAGTTTCGGCCAGTACTGCTCTATGAAACCGCTTTCCATGAGGAGCTCCAGGCCCAGCCACGGGCTTCCACCGGTCACGATGTCGGTCCAGAGCATCCGTGCGTGCTCGGCGGTAAGCTGCATCTTCCAGCTGCGCTTGGCGAGGAGCGACCTCGGAACGGCATACCCGTGCCGAGCCGCGATCGCCGCCGCGTCGAGGATCGTGGAGTCGGTAATCTCGGCGCGCTCCGGTAGGTCGGCCGGCGCAAGAGTGCTGTCGCGCAGTTTGCGATACACGCCGAAGCGGTCGACGAAGCTACGCTCCTGCGCGTTGTACAAGAAGTTCATAACCGGTAACGGGTGCCACGGCACCGCCGAAAGCGAGTCCACGCAGCGCAGGTACAGCGAGCCGGAGCCGGTGTGTATCGCGGCGTCCCAATCTTCGAGGCCCGGGTAGGATACGCCGGAGGCGTCGCGCGCGAGCTCGACGAGGTCGCCGATCACGAGCGCGTACTGGTTTCGGCCGGGCGTTCGGCGAAAGTAACGATCGAGAGCTGACGAACCGAGTAGGTAATGCGGCAGGGAGATGTGGTCCAACGAGTTCATAAGAGCCGCCTTGCACGTTGGAATATAGCGCGCGAACTCGCCGCTGTCTACTCACCGGAGTCTCACCGGAGAACCGGCTCGGGTGAGAGCCCTACTGCGCCGAGATGCCGCGCAGCATCGCGACCGCTCGGCGGGCG
>PUOW01000214.1 GCA_003552185.1 Spirochaetaceae bacterium | reverse complement strand
ATCCCGACCATGTCTTCGAGGGTTTCAACGCCGTCGGTGTCCACCGACACGATCAAGACCTGCCCAGCGTTGATGTAGGGCTCCGAGAAATCCATGTTCTGACGGCGCTCCTCGGTGATCGTTACCGACGAGATTACCGCGTCGTACTCTCCGGTTGCGAGTCCGGCAAAGATGCCGTCCCAGGCGGTGTTTCGAAACTCAACCTCGAACCCGGCCGCTTCCGCGATTGCGTTCATGAGGTCGATATCGAACCCTACGATCTCACGGTCCTCGTTCAGGAACTCCATCGGAGGCCAGGTCGCGTCGGTTGCAACCACAATGCTGTCGGGCCGCTCGTCGGCTTCGGACGCGCCGCCCGCAAATGCCGCCGAGATCGCAAACACCAGCAGAACCAGAACTACAGCCACCTTCTTCATTCAGTCACTCTCCTTTGTGTAGTGGGGGATGGCGAATTATTGATAATTATGCAATTCCCGGTCAATATATTTGCGACAAATTGCATCGGCAAGGCGTAAAAACATGGGATATGCAGTGCTGGAGATGCCGGCCGCCGAGATCGTGCTGTATTTCGGCGTCTACTCCTTCCTCGGCTGGCTGATCGAATCGAGCTACCGAACCGCGAAACGGGGTCGGCTCGTCAACTCAGGGTTCCTGTACGGACCGTTCATTCCGGTGTTCGGTTTCGGCGGGCTGATCATCCATCTGCTGTATCTGCCGCTCGGGGCGGTGCCGTACGCCGTGGCGCTCGTGGTCATGACGCTCGCGGTAACGCTGCTCGAGCTCATCACCGGGCTCTTGATGCACCGCGTGTTCGGCCTGATGTTGTGGGACTACTCCGAGCACCGCTACAACCTCGGTGGGTACATCTGCCCTCGTTTCTCGCTCTACTGGCTGGGGCTGGCGGTTGTGGTGACGCGCGTGCTGCGACCGGTTCTGCTCGAGCTCTCGGCGCTGCTGTCGCCGCGCGCGAGCAACGCGCTCGCCACGGTGTTCGTGCTGTACCTCGCTTTGGACGCAGCCGGCTCGAGTTCGGCGCTGTGGCGCTTTGCATCTCGGCTTCGCACCCTGGCTGAGGAGGCCGAGGCCGGGGTGGAAGCGGTTGGGTCGCGCGCCGGGGCCGAGCTCGAGCGCTTTGCCGAGCAGGTTCGTAACACCGTGCGCACGCGTACGCGCTACATACTGCATCCGATATCCAAAATATCGAGTGTCTTGCCGGAGCACCTCACCGCGTTGCTGTCGCGTCACTACGAGCTGCATGAGATCGTCGAGCGCGCGATCGAGCGCGTTCGCAGGCCGGTAAGCGAGGAGACCCGCCGCGAGCGTGAGCTCGAGGAGTTTGCCGAGGTCCGTGAGCTTTTTCACGAGCTTGCCGAGAGCGAGGCGTACCGGCGCTTATCCGAGATCCCGTTCGGCGACACCACCCTCTACACGCACAACGAGCGTGTTGCCCGGGTGGCGTTTCGGCTCGCGAAGCGACTCGGCCTCGACGCGGTTGCGGTATTCCGCGGAGCTTTACTACGGCTGCCGACCGTGGAGGTAGACCGGCGCGCGCGAGAGAACTGGAGCAGCTTCACGCGTACCTATTTCCCCGAGATGTGGGAGCACTGGGAGCGCCGCCGGCCGTTCCGGGTAGTTGAGCAGGACGTTATTCTCTACTCTACGTGGCCGCACTCGCCGCATCCTCCGCGCACCGTGGAAGGGGCGCTGGTGGCGGCGGTGGCGCTCACGGTAGCGGTTCGCGAGCGGGGAAGGTCGCGCAGCATGCCGAAAGCCTTGCAGCGTGCGCGCGTCTTTCGGCGCTCGGCGCGGCGCTCGCGATAGTCATCCGGCCGGGATTGGTGTATACTGGGCCGCACTCGTGCTATGGGCAAGATAACGGCTTTTGCGAATCAAAAGGGCGGCGTCGGCAAGACAACCACCGCCGCAAATCTCGGTGCGTACCTCGCACAAAACGGCAAGCGTGTACTCCTCGTCGATTTCGACCCGCAAGGCAACCTCACGAGCAGCGTCGGCTGTAGCACCGACGGCACCGGCATCTACGAGGTGATGAGCGGTGAGGTAGAGCCGAAGCAGGCGCTGCGCAAGACCGCGGTCGATCAGATGTACGTGATTCCCTCGAGCGTAAACCTCTCCGGCGCCAATATTGAGCTTGCAAACGAGGAAAACCGCGAGCAGTATCTGCGCGAAGCGCTCGATCCGCTGCGAGCCCATTTTGATTACCTCTTCGTCGACTGCCCGCCGTCGCTCGGCATCCTCACCTTAAACGGTCTCGTCGCGGCCGACAACGTTATCGTGCCGTTGCAGTGCGAGTACTTCGCGATGGAGGGTTTGACGCAGCTGCTCGAGAGCATCGGCGCGGTGCAGAAATCCTACAACAAGCGCCTTGCGGTGTTCGGAATCGTGTTCACGATGTACGACGGGCGCACCCGTCTCGCGCAGGAAGTGGTCGAGCAGGTGCTCGGTTACTTCGGCGACAAAGTCTTTCGCACGATCATTCCCCGAAACGTGCGGCTCTCGGAGGCCCCGTCGCACGGGGTGCCGATCTCGCTCTACGACCGCGAGTGTAGCGGCGCACGCGCGTACGAGCAGCTTGCGCGGGAGGTTATGGCACGTGGCTAAGAAGCGACTCGGCAAAGGCATCGACGCGTTACTGCAGGGCAAAGATGTGCTCGACGAGCGCGGCCGGCGGGAGCTCGAGCGCGAGCTGAGCGAAGACGGCGATGCCCTCGGTGATCGCGCCGACGAGGCTGCCGGTGAGGCCGACCGTGCGGGTGGCCGCGGTGGTGGCCGCGGGGGTGGCGGTGATTCCCCAGCAGGTATCATCGAGGTGGCGGTCGAGCGACTGCACCCAAACCCGGAGCAGCCGCGCAAACAGTTCAACGAAACCGCACTCAAGGAGCTGGCCGCCTCGATCGAGACCCAGGGCGTGCTGCAGCCGATCCTCGCCGAGCAGGCCGAAGACGGCGATTACCACATCATCGCCGGCGAGCGCCGCTACCGCGCCGCGCGCATCGCCGGGCTCCCAGAGGTGCCGGTGCTGGTGCGTCGGTTCTCTCAGCAGGAGAAGCTCGAGATCGCGCTGATCGAGAACCTGCATCGCGAAGATCTCAACCCTATCGAGCAGGCGGCCGCGCTGAAGTCGCTCCAAGACTCGGCGGGCCTTACGCAGGATGAGCTTGCGAAACGCCTCGGCATGAACCGCTCGTCGGTCGCCAACAGCATGCGGCTTCTCAAGCTGCCGGAAGAACTGCAGGAGGCGCTCCGCAGCGGCCGGCTCAGCGCGGGCCACGCGCGCGCGCTGCTTGCGCTGAAGACCCACGACGAGCAGCTCGCGATCTACCGGCGCGTCGTGTCTGAGGGGCTCTCGGTGCGCCAGGTTGAGCTGCTTGCCTCCGGGGACGCATCCGGAGGCAACGGGGCCGGCGCGGGCGCGCCCGGTACCCACCGCGACCGCACCGCCGCCGACGGTGCGCGAGGCGACCGCGCGCAGAGCGATCGCGAGCACCGCGGGGCCGCCGGTGACGATCGCACCGGAGCCGCCGGGCCGGGCGGAAAGACCGTGGAGTTGCAGGAGATCGAACAGCGCTTGATCGAGCGCTTCGGCACCAAGGTTGTGGTGAAAGGGAGCAACAGCCGAGGCACAATCGAGATCAGCTACCTCTCAACCGAAGACCTCGACCGCGTGCTCGAACTGCTGCTCGACCAATCCTAACCTCCTGCCGGGCGCGACAGCGCGTAGCTATCGGGGTCTGTGAAGCGCCACGGTAGCTCAGCGGCCGCTCGGATCCCGATACGCGGGCTCTGCGCCGCTCGGCGCGGCGAAGTTGCGGTAAGCTCTATTCCGTCGGCCGTTTCGACTCGTTCCGCTATCGTGAGGTCCGAGCCTCCCACGCCGCGATACAACGCTACACCGTTGTGCGCCGCGGTCGTGATCGCGAAACTTCGCGCGAGCTTCCCCGGCCCGTTCGTGAGCGCCGCGCGTTGAGCCGCTGTGAGCGCCCCGGCCTCCGCGTTGCGGCCGCCCGCACCCCCGCCGGCGCCGCCCCCGCAGTCCCCGCCGGCGCCGGCGCCGCCGCCGCCGTCCCCACCGTCACCGCCGGCCCCGCCTGCTCCGCCCCCGCCGTAGCGATAGCGCCGCATTGAGTCGAGTCCGTAAAGCGGCTCCACCGCGCGCACCAACACCGCCGAGCCGACGCCCTCGCGATCCACCACCACGTTGAAGCAGTGATGCATCCCGTAGATGAGATACACGTAGGCCGCCCCGCCGTCTTCGAACATCGCGGCGGTGCGAGCGGTACGGCCGCGGTGCGAGTGGGAGGCGGGGTCGTCTTCGCGGTACGCCTCGGTTTCCACGATGCGCCCCACAAGAAGCTCACCACCGGCAAGCCGCCGTACCAAGAGCTTCCCGAGAAGATCCGGCGCAACCGTGAGCACCTCTCGTCTAAACCACCCGTGCGACAGCGCTGTAATAGGTTCCTGCGTCCTTCGATTCATAGGCGTCTCGCTCGTTCCCGGCGGCTCCCGCGCGTGCCGCACACCGTTTGGGCGTTCCAATTGTGTTGAACGCGGGATTATACTATCATACAGGCAACAAGAGCCGGATATGAGTGAAAGCGGGAAGGCTGCGGAGTTTTCGGAAACTTTTATGACGCTGCAGGCGCGTCGTAATCTCGATGGCTACCGACTCGGCCGGCGGCGCGTCATCGCGATCATGATCGTTATCGGGCTGCTCGATGCGGTCGCGATCGGGTACCTGTTACGCGACCCGGGTGCGGTAGGCGTAATGCATCGTCTTGGGCTGCCGTTCGCGCGCGTCGCGCCGGCGGAGACGCCCGCGCCCGCCGCGCCTGAGGAGCCCGCCGATCCTGAGGAGCCGGAACCGCCGGCGCATGCCGAGCCCGAGCCCGAGCCCGAGGCCGAGCCCGAACCCGAGGCCGCGCCGGAGCCTCGCGATCCTGCCGCTCGTGAGCTTGAGTTCACGCACTACGTGCGCTGGGGCGATACCTTCTACACGCTTGCGCGCCGCTACTGGGACAACGAGCACCTCTGGCCCGATCTCTGGAGCCTCAATCGCGAGCGCTTTCCCGACCCCGACTTCATCGCCGAGCGCGACGTGGTGGCGATATACCCGCGACTGGCCCCCGACGGCGAGTTTCAGCCGGCCGAGCTCGACCGCCTGTTCGACGCCTATCTCGAGGCGTACCGCGCGTATCAACGCGTCGGTGACGAGCTTATCGCCGAGGCACGGCGTACCGGTAGGGCGTGGCGCCGCACGCTCGGCCGTATGAAGCGCGAGAAATCGAAATGGCTGCTGTACTCGGCGTTGCGTTTCGACGAAGGATACCTCGATCGCTACGAGGCGAAGATCGATTCCGACGATCTTGCGGTAGTGCGCAACTATATCGAACGCTTCGGCATTCCCTCGAGGCGCTGAAGGATCGCGCAATGGTGCTGTATCTTCCCCAACACCGCGCCGAACTCGCCGGTTACGGCATCGGCGTTCCGACCTACACCAGCACGGTCGACCGAGTGATCAACGAGCTGCTCGCCGACGAGAGGCTCGCCGAACGCCGCGAGCGCTGGTTGCAGAGCCGGCGAGAGTACGATATCGGCAAGGCCGATCTGCTGCGCGTACACGACCCGGGCTACGTTGAGCGACTGTACTCCTCTGCGGTTACCGATGAGCTGATCAAGGCGTTCGAGCTGATCGACTCCGAGGGGCGCTACCACCGCTACGACCCCGAGCGCGCCGAGTTGCCGCTGGCCGACCTCTTTTTCGATCTTCTCGGTGCCTGCGGGGGCACGTATCAATCTACACGCATCGCGCTCGATCACGGCTTCTGTTACTTTCTCGGCGGTGGGTTTCACCACGCCAAATGGAACACGCCCGACGGGTTCTGCCTGGTCAATGACCTCGTGATCGCCGCACGCCGCTTGCTGGCCGAGCAGCTGGTTTCACGAGTCTGGATTATCGATCTCGATGCGCATAAGGGCGACGGCACCGCGCCGCTCTGTCGCGGAGACGACCGAATTCTCACGCTGAGTATTCACATGGCTCACGGCTGGCCGCTTGATCGCGAACCGCGCCTGCCCGACGGCAGCCTCCATGAGTCGTT
>PUOW01000284.1 GCA_003552185.1 Spirochaetaceae bacterium | reverse complement strand
GGCCGCTTCGGGCGCTGCACGGGCCGATGTCGATGCAGTGAAGCGCGAAATCGAGCAAAAGAAACAGCCGGCGGGTGCCGGAAAGCACCAGCCGCGTTCAAAGCGCAAGAAAAAGAAGTAACGTCGGGCGCGCCTTCGGAGTACAACACTCCGAGTAGCGCAGCCCGTTTTGGTCGGTTTGGGTTCGGCGCAGCGCCGGGTGCGCGCCACGCGCCACGCGCCGGGCCGGTACGAGCCTTACGAGCCGGGGTGCCCTTGTAGCTCCAACTCAGCGGCAACCTCGCGCATCCCTAGAATGGTGTGTCGAATTACCTCGTTGAGCTCCATCCCGAGCATCTCGGCGCCGGCCTCTATGATCGTGCGGTCTACACCGGCCGCAAACCCCTTTTGATTCCATTTCTTTTTCACGGATTTCGGTTCGGTGTCCAGAATGCTCTTTGAGGGGCGCATCAACACGGTTGCGGTTACAAGGCCGGTGAGCTCGTCGATGGTATACAGTACCTTCTCCATGCGATGCTCGGGCTTCACGTCGGTCACTATCCCGTATCCATGACTTAAAACGGCGCGAATATACTCAGGGGGCCACTCAGCCTCGGTAAGAACGCGCTCGGTGACGACGCAGTGTTGCTCGGGATATTGCTCCCAGTCGAGATCATGAACAAGGCCGATGACACCCCATTTCTCTTCGTCTTCCTCGAAAAGACGCGCGAAATGGCGCATCACCGCCTCAACCGCGAGAGCGTGCTTGATGAGGCTGTCGGACTTGGTGTAGCTCGTTAAGAGTTCGTAGGCTTGTGCTCGGGTCGGTGCATTGGTTGTCATAGCGGCTGCTCTCCTCGTGTCGTGCTGTGGTTGTGTGTGAGTATCGCCCTAACCGACCGGGCCGTTCAAGAGCGAGACCGAGACCCCGTCGCGTAGCGGGAGCAATACGGTGGTGTAGCGCGTGTCCGCGGCAAGAAGCTCGTTATACCGTCGCACCCCCTGTGTGGCCTCGTCGAGCTGCGCGGGATCGGCCACACGCCCACCCCAAAGCGTGTTGTCTGTAATGAGGAGCCCGTCGGGCCGCAGCAGCTTCGCCGCCGCATCCGGCACAAACGGGTACTCTTCTTTGTCGATGTCGTTGAACACGATATCGAACGCGCCTTTCAGGCTGGTAAGTAGCTCAAGCGCGTCGCCGACGCGAAACTCGATTCGATCCTCGAGCCGAGCACGCGACAGGAACTCCTGCGCTCGGGCGCGGTTGCTGCGGTCGGTGTCGGTAAGCACCACCCGCCCGGAGGGGCCCACCGCGTGCGCGAAAAACAGCGCGGAGTAGCCGAAACCGGAGCCGAGCTCGAGTACCCGTTTCGCGCGCATGCTGCGCGTGAGAATGTACAGAAGCGAGCCCAACTGGGGACCGACGATCGGAAAATCGAGGTCTTCGGCGAGTTTCTCCATCTCGATCGCGATGGGGTCGCGCTTTGCTTCGAGGTCTTCAAGGTACTGCTGGATGCGCTCGTCGAGAATTGGTATCATGAGCTTCCTCCGTGCCGCTGAATATACAATGCGCGCGGCGCTCGGTCCAGGAGTTTACCTCGTATCGGGCGGGCGCTTTAGGATGCGCCGGCGCTTTGGCGACGCGAGGCTAAGACTGAGCCGGCTGTGTTTGAGGTGTCTGTGGGCGACGCACTACTGCCCGAGATCTCGTCGCGTAAAGCGTTACGGGCGCTCGGTACACGCGAAGTATCCGAAGAGGTTCTCCGGCGGCTCGCCGAGGCTGCGACGCTCGCTCCGTCGTGTGGAAACGCGCAGCCGTGGCGTCTGGTGTTCGTGACCAGGCGGGAGCTTCGCGTTCGGGTGTGCGATGCGTTTATCGGCCGGAACTACTGGGCGGAACGAGCTCCGTGCTACGTTGTGGTTGCAACCGATCCGGAGCTTGGTTGTAGGCTGGATCTCGAGCGCGACTACGCATTATTCGACGCCGGTGCGGCGGTGCAAAACCTGCTGTTGCAGGCCACGCGCGAAGGGGTGATCGCGCACCCGATCTCCGGGTACGACGAGGCGGCGGTGAAGCGCGCGCTCGAGATACCCGAGCGGTACATCGCTATTTCGGTTGTGGTGCTCGGGTACGCCGTCGAGGACGACGAGCTGCTGAGCGCGGCAGACCGGAGAGCCGAGCGGGGACCACGCGAACGCAAAGCGATCGGCGAGGTGGCGTGGTTCAATCGCTGGGGCGAGACCGGGGCACCATGAACCGCGACGCCCTAAACGGAAACAGAGGGAGGTAGGATGATACTCGCTGCGCAGCAGCTGGGAAGCGGGCCGCCGATCGTGATACTGCACGGTCTGTTCGGCGAGGGCGATAACTGGCGTTCGGTCGCAAAGCATTTCTCGGAGCGTTTTCAGGTAGTTTCGCTCGACCTGCGGAATCATGGCGCTTCGGGGTGGAGCGACGAAATGGGCTTCGCCGAGATGGCCGGTGATGTCTTTGAAACGGTCGATCACCTGGGGCTCGAGGGTTTCACGGTGCTGGGACATTCGCTCGGCGGCAAGGTGGCGATGACCGCTGCGGCGACGCAGCCCGAGCGCATACGAGCGTTGGTAGTGGTGGACATCGCGCCGCGCGAGTACCGCGCGTCGCATGAGCAAATTCTCACCGCTATGACGGCGGTCTCAAACGCCGAGATCTCGTCGCGCAAAGAAGCGGATGCAGCGCTGCTGGAGCATATTCCGGATGCAGGGGTTCGAGCTTTCCTGCTCAAGAGTCTTAAGCGCCGCCCGGACGGAACCTATGGCTGGAAAATGAACCTCGAGGCGATACAATCGGAGTATAAACGAATACTCAAGCGGCCTGCCGGTATCGAGGCTGCGGTCTTCAACGGCGCGACCTTGTTTCTGGGCGCCGAGCGTTCGGATTATCTCGACCCCGCGCGCGACGGTGATGCGATCAAAACGGCGTTTCCGGCGGCCGAGATAGAAATGATTTCTGAGTCCGGACACTGGGTGCACGCCGAGCGGCCGGAGGAGTTCTTGCGGAGGGTTGATGCGTTCCTCACTCGAAGCGTATGACTGCGAGGGCCTCGAACGGGCGCCGGGGGTGCGGGCCGGCGGAGGCGAACTACCGGGTCCGGTGTCGCGTGGAAGACCCAAGCCGCTCGGGGCCACGTTCGACGGCGTAGGGACGCAGTTCGCGGTGTTTTCGCGGCACGCAACACGTGTCACGCTCCTGGTGTTCGACCGCCCGAACGACCGAGAGCCTCGCTTCGAGGTGGTGTTCGACCCTGAGCATCACCGCACCGGCGATATATGGCACCTTCATCTGGCAGGTGTTCGCCCCGGCGCGCTATACCTCTACAGCGTCGACGGCCCTTACGAGCCCGAGAACGGCCATCGCTTCAATCGAAACAAGCTCCTGATCGATCCGTACGCAAAGGCGTTGACCGACGGATTTGTGCACGAGGTCGGCGCCGCGGTCGGCTGCGATCGCGACGCGCCGGAGGCCGATCTGTCGTTTTCGGATTCCTCGAGCGTCGCGGTGGTCCCGAAATGCATCGTGGTGGAGGATGAGTTCGATTGGCAAGGCGACGCGCCGCTTAACGTGCCGCTGCAGGAGTCGGTGGTCTACGAAGCGCACCTGCGAGGGCTCACGATGCACCCCAGCTCCGGGGTGGGTAACCCCGGAACGTACTTAGGCGTTGTCGAGAAGATCCCGTATCTGCGCGAGCTCGGGATAACGAGTCTTGAGTTGCTGCCGGTACAGGAGTTCAACGAGCACGAGGTCGACCGGCGCAACCCCGGCACCGGAGAGCTGCTGCAGAACTACTGGGGCTACAGTCCGGTCGCGTTCTTTGCGCCCAAAGCGTCGTATGCTGCCGGCCACGAACCGGGAGCGCACGTCACCGAGTTCAAGTACATGGTGCGCGAGCTCCACAAAGCCGGTATAGAAGTGATACTCGACGTGGTGTTCAACCACACCGGCGAGGGGAACGAGCTCGGCCCGACCTACTCGTTTCGGGGGTTCGACAACAGCATCTATTATATGCTCGACCGCAACAAGCGTTACTATCGAAACTTCTCGGGCTGCGGCAACACCGTCAACTGCAATCATCCGATCGTGCGGCAGCTCATTCTCGATTGCCTGCATTACTGGGTGATGGAGATGCATGTCGACGGGTTTCGCTTCGACCTCGGTTCCATCCTCGGGCGCGACGGGTCGGGGAGACTGATGGAGAATCCGCCGGTAGTCGAGCATATCGCTCAAGATCCTATCCTGCGTGATACAAAACTGATAGCCGAGGCCTGGGACGCCGCCGGCGCGTATCAGGTCGGGTGGTTTCCGGGCGGTCGCTGGGCCGAGTGGAACGATAAGTTTCGAGACGACGTGCGGAGGTTCTGGAACTTTGAGCATGGTGACGCCGCGCAGCTCGCGACGCGTCTCAGCGGCAGCGCCGACCTGTACCTTCGTGACGGACGTAAGCCGTTTCACAGTATTAACTTCGTGACCTCGCACGACGGCTTCACCCTGTATGACTTGGTGAGTTACAGCCGCAAGTATAACTACGCCAACGGCGAGAACAACCGTGACGGTCATAACGAGAACTACTCGCACAACCACGGAATCGAGGGCGAGACCGATGACCCGCAGGTGAGGCGCGTGCGTATGCGCCAACGCAAGAACTTGATCTCGACGCTGTTGCTGTCGCAGGGTACGCCGATGATCCTGAGCGGCGACGAGCTCGGCCGAACGCAGCGAGGCAACAACAACGCCTACTGCCACAACAACGAACTCTCGTGGATGAACTACAGTCGGCTGCCGCACGACGGCGAGTTCCTGCGCTACGTCCGCGAGATGGTGGCGTTTCGGCGGCGGCACCCGGCGGTGGGGCGGGGCGAGTTCTTCACCGGGGGCGATCACGATTTCGACAGCCTTCCGGACATCGACTGGCTCAACCCCGACGGCCGGGCGGTTGACTGGACCACCGCCGGTGGTCGGCTCGCGGTCAGGATCGACGGGGGCGGCGCCGAGACGCGAACCGGGCACGACGACAGCGACCTCCTGTTGCTGTTCAACGCCTCGACCTCCGCGGTGAGTTTTCTGCTTCCCAGCGATGCGTGCTGGGTTCGGGTAATTGACACGTATCTGGATCCTCCACACGATATCTGCAGCGAGGACGAAGGCTCGCGGTTTGCGGCGGGCTCGTGGTATCGGGTGGTGGAGAAAGGCCTCGCGGTGTTCGTGAGCTGCCGATAACGTGCGGCGCCGCCGCCTGCTGCGGCGAGGCCGCGCGCGCAGCCGCCGCCCGCGCAGCCGCCGCCCGCGGCGCGGTTGACAGGCGGCTGCCGGCACCGTATCTTCACCGTGACCGGTATCACCCTCCGGACGGTCCGATAACAACGAAGGAGCGTATCATGTCGCAATCGGGAGTGTCGAAGCCACTCGACCGTGACGAAAAGCTGTATCGTATTCGTCACTCAACCGCACACGTTATGGCCGAGGCCGTACTGCGTGAGTTTCCGGACGCCAAGATCGCAATCGGCCCGCCGATCGATAACGGATTCTACTACGACTTCGATCTGCCGCGCTCACTGACTCCCGAAGACCTCGAGCGTATCGAGGAGCACATGCGCGAGATCATGAACGAAAATCACGCGTTCGAGCGGCAGGTAATTTCGCGCGAAGAGGCGCGCCGGCTTTTCGCCGACCAGCCGTACAAGCTCGAGCTCATAGAGGATATCGGCCCTGATGAGGATGTGTCGCTGTACACCCAAAGCACCTTTACCGATCTCTGCCGCGGGCCGCACGTCGAGAGCACCAAGGACTTGAACGCGAAGGCTTTCAAGCTGCTCTCGATAGCCGGGGCGTATTGGCGCGGCGACGAAAAACAGAAGATGCTGCAGCGAATCTACGGTACCGCCTGGGAAAACCCGAAGGAGCTTCGCCGGCACCTTGACCATCTCGCCGAGGTTGAAAAGCGAGATCATCGCCGTCTTGGCCGGGAGCTCGACCTGTTCTCGACGCATGAAGAGGCCGGTTCAGGTTTGATCTACTGGCACCCGAACGGCTCGCGAGTGCGCCTCGCGATCGAGGACTACTGGCGCGCGGAGCATCTCAATAACGGCTACGAGCTGCTGTACACACCGCACGTCGGCAAGAGTTGGCTCTGGGAGACCTCGGGTCACCTGGAGTTCTACAGCGAGAACATGTACTCCCCGATGGAGCTCGACAACGCAGAGTACTACGCGAAGCCGATGAACTGCCCGTTTCACATCATGATTTACAAAACCCAGACGCGCTCGTACCGAGACCTCCCGTTACGTTGGGGAGAGCTTGGAACGGTGTATCGCTACGAGCGCTCCGGGGTGTTACACGGCCTGTTGCGGGTGCGCGGGTTCACGCAGGACGATGCTCACATATTCTGCAGCCCCGAGCAGATCGAGGATGAGATTCGAGAGGTGCTGCGCTTCAGCCTCCAGGTTTGGCGGGATTTCGGGTTTTCCGATATCAAGGCGTACCTTGCCACTCGGCCCGAGAAGAGCGTCGGCGAGGATGCCGACTGGGAACGCGCGATCGGCTCGCTGAGAACCGCGATCGACGCCGAGGGGCTGCCGTACGAGGTTGAGGAAGGCGGCGGCGCGTTCTACGGCCCCAAGATTGACCTCAAGATCCAGGACGCGCTCGGGCGCGAGTGGCAGATGACCACGATTCAGTTCGATTTCAATCTGCCCGAGCGCTTCGGTATGACCTTTGTTGACCGCGACGGAAAAGAGAAACGGCCGTATATGGTGCACCGCGCGCTGCTTGGTTCGCTCGAGCGCTTTTTCGGCGTCCTGATCGAGCATTACGGGGGCGCGTTCCCGGTCTGGCTCGCTCCGGTGCAGGCCGTGGTGGTGCCTGTCGCGCCGGCCTTCAACGAGTACGCCGATCAAGTCGGACGTGAGCTTCGAGGTGCCGGCCTGCGAGCCGAGGCCGATATCTCGGACGCGCGAATGAACGCCAAGATCCGCGCGGCCCAACAGCGGAAGGTGCCGTACATGCTGATTGTGGGCGAGAACGAGCGGAACGAACACGCGGTGTCGCCTCGGTTGCGAACCGGCGAGAAGGAAGAGGCGGTAGCGGTGGAACGGTTCATTGCGCGTTTACACCGCTCCGTATCCGACAAGGCCTTGATCTAGCGGCATGCGCCGATCACGAAGGCCTGCCTTGGGAATCGGGAGGTGAGCGCCGTATGAGTAAGGCCGGCAGAAGCGAGCTCTCGACCGAGCTCCGCGAGTACGATCGTGAGGTGCAGCTGCTGAAGCACGGCTGCTCGGTGTTGCAGTGGGATCAAGAGACCTATATGCCGCCCGCTGCGGCCGAGGAGCGCGCCGAACAGCTCGGTTTGTTCGAAACTCTGGTGCACGATCGAATCGCCGACGAGAAACTCGGCGAGCTGCTCGAGCGCGCCGGCGCATCTCCCGAGAATCCGATGGGCTCGGAAGACCTGCCGCCTCGCGACCGCGCGTTGATACGGGTGTTGTTTCGAGAACACCGCAAGGCCCGTCGCATCCCGCGTGAGCTGGTCGGACGTATGGCGCGTGCCGCAAGTACCGGTCAGACCGTGTGGCGAGCGGCTCGCGCCGAAAATGACTTCTCGGCGTTCAAACCGCAGCTTGAGGAACTGGTCGCGCTCGCGCAGGAGCGCGCCGAGTTACTCGGGTACGAGGAACACCCGTACGACGCGCTTCTGGATCAGTACGAGCCGTATATGACCACCGCCGAGGTGACGCGGGTCTTTGAAGAGCTTGAACGAGGCCTGGTCCCTCTGGTCGCGCGTATCGCCGAGGCGCCGCAGATCGAGGACGAGTTCCTGTATCGCGAGTTCCCCGAAGAGGTGCAAAAACAGTTCGGCACTCGCGTGCTCCATGAGATCGGATGGCCCGCAGCCCGAGGTAGGCTCGATCGCTCCACACATCCGTTCACGATAAGTCTCGGTCGTGACGACGTGCGCATCACGACGCGCTACGAACGCGCTTTCTTCAACTCGGCATTGTTCTCGATTCTGCACGAGGCCGGGCACGCCCTGTACGAGCTCGGCTTCGCCGATGAGATTCGCGGCAGCGCCTTGGCCGACGGAACCTCGCTGGGGATTCACGAGTCACAGTCGCGCTTCTGGGAGAACCTGGTCGGCCGTAGTCGGGCATTCTGGACGCGCTACTACCCGCTGCTTCAGGAAACTTTTCCGACCGCCCTTGCCGATATAGAGCACGAAGCGTTCTATCGCGCGATCAATAAGGTGACCCCGTCGCTTATTCGTGTCGAGGCTGATGAGGTGACCTATAGCCTGCATGTCATTCTGCGCTTTCGGCTTGAAACCGCGTTGTTCGGCGGCCGGCTCACGCCGGCAGAGTTGCCGGATGCCTGGCGGGAGGAGTCGCGTCGGTTGCTCGGTGTGGTGCCGGAGCGCGACGCCGACGGCGTGCTGCAGGATGTGCACTGGTCGATCGGCGGCTTCGGCTACTTCCCGACCTACGCGCTGGGAAATCTGTTTGCCGCGCAGTTCACCGAGGCACTCGAGCAGGAGCTCGGTCCGCTCGCCCCGCTTCTCGAACGCGGTGAGTTTGCCGAGATCCTCGCGTGGCTGAGGCGCAATATCCATGCACACGGCGCGGCGCGCACCGCGGCCGAGCTCGTGCTCGACATTACCGGACGGAAGCTGGAAGGCGAGCCGTTCATGCGCTATCTCCACGCGAAGTTCGGAGAGATCTACGCGCTGCAGTGATCGCGTATGACGTACCTCGGCTTTGTCGCTTCAACCCCCTACAGCTGGACGGTTCTCTGCGGCGTTCTCACCGGCATCGCGGTCGGCGGGATTACGCGGGTCATCCGGCCGAGGCCCAAGGCCGAAGACGCCCGTGATCGCTCTCGTGTACGCGCGGCGCGCGCTTCTCAACTGACGCGGGTGCTGTTCTACCTTACCGGAGCGGTTGCCTGCGTCCCGGCGGCGGTGTTCATCCCGGATGCAGAGGCGATCCTGGACCCGCTCCTGCCCCGGTTCTTCTTGGGTGCTGCCGCCGGTGGGTTCGTATGCGAGCGCTTTCCGAGGGCGATCGGTTTGCCGAGCCTATTCCTCGGGACGCTAACCGTGGTGCTGGGCTTCGGCGTGCTCCGCGCCTACGAGCCGGTCTACGGGCAGGCGACGATCGCCGAGATCAGAGTGCTCAGCGCTCAGGAAGGCACCATACGGCTCGAGCTCTTCGCCGAAGACGAACTCCGGAACGGGCCTACACTCGGACTCGGCGTTGTGGAGCTTGAAGGTTCGGCAGTGGCGCCGGTTGTCTCGAGGCTGCGGCTGCATCCGGGATGGTTCGTGTTCGGTCGCAGGCTCGGCTACCGGATCGAAGGGATCAACAGCTACGAAAGCGAGGCTGCCGAGGTACGGCAACCGGTGGACCGAGCACGGGTTGCGCCGCCGGAAGGCCGGGACGCGTTCACGCTTCGCATCCTCGATGCGATCGAGCCGCGTCTACCGGGCGTTGAGCGTTCCGAGGTTTCGGCGCCGCCGCGTGAGGTGCGCTCGCTTGCGCGTTACACGGTATTGCTGGACGAAACGGTCGGTGAGCCGATTCTCACCGCGGTGGAATGAAGCCGGCGAAGCGAGGAACCGGGCTTAGCTCAGCCTCCCGAGCGCTTTGCGACGCCGTGCGACCTGGAAATCTTGCCGGAAGATATAAAACTTCTCCAGCAGCGAGATGATTAACACACCGGCGACGGTGTACTCGAGCACCGCGGTTACGATCTCGGAAACTCTCCTGAAGCGGCGAAACAGCTGCAAGATTGCGACCGCGTACAGCGTCATTGTCGTGAAGATCGCAACCTTACCGAGCCAGGATGCTCGCGGCTTGAGGTATCCCTGATACACCAGCAGCACCGCTGAACCGAAGAACTGCGCAAACAGGCGGGTGAGCACCACTACCAGAAACCACTGCGAGATCAACCCGTAATGCACGAACGCTATCGAGACGACGATTAACACCGCGTAATCGCTCATGCTGTCGAGGTACTGTCCGATGCGCGTTGTTTGCCCGGTCTTGCGCGAGATCATCCCGTCGAAAAGATCGGTCAAGAACGCTACGCTGGTGAACACCAGCATTACGCCGACGAGCGGGTAGTCTTGGTTGAGAATCAAGAGGTACAGGATCGTCGGGGTGCTGCTGAGGCGATACATCGTCAGGAGGTTTGCCACGTTGACGTGCATCAATTTGTGTGTTGAAGGGATGATATAGAACTGGCTTCTCATCGCCAGTAAGAACACCGCGAGCGCGATATGGAGAATCACGGTGCTGGTGTAGAACCGTTCAACCTCGGCCGGATCAATGCCGAAATGGCGAGTGATCGTGGTGAAGAAACCAAGTTGGAACGCAAACAGCCCGATAACCGAAAAAAGTATGCTGAGCACAATCCGGTATTTTTGCGTCATCGGTTTTGATACTCTACGATACCCCCGACGCGATGTCAACTCGCGCCGAAACGCGCCGAAACCGAACCCTTGACCTGATATCGTATCGCTCTCATAATTACAACGTCTGTGAAGCTTCATTGAGTAGGAACCGAACCGCGTGCTGATACGCTACAAGACATCGGAAGACGGCAAAGCCGAGAAGCAAGCCGAAATTTACCAGCCGCTGGAACACGGGATCACGAACGACTTGATCGACCCCGATGCGTTCAAGATCGCGCGCCGATTGCGCAATCACGGGCACAGCGCCTATATCGTGGGAGGAGCCGTTCGCGACCTCCTGCTCGGGAAGCACCCGAAGGATTTCGACCTCGTGACCGACGCGCTGCCCGGGCGCATTCGTAAGCTGTTTCGCAACTCGCGCGTAATCGGAAAACGGTTTCGGCTGGTTCACATCTTTTTTCGCGACAAGATCATCGAGGTTTCCACCTTTCGCGCGCGCGAGGCCGGCGGTTTCAACAACGTGTACGGGGTGGTGGAGGAGGATGTTTTGCGTCGTGATTTCACGATGAACGCGCTCTACTACTGCCCGATAGACAGAATCGTGATCGATTACGTCGGTGGTTATCGAGACATCACCGAGCGCAGGGTTCGGCCGGTGATACCGCTGAACCGCATCTTTGTCGAAGACCCGGTTCGTATGGTGCGCGCCTTGAAGTACGCGGTCGGCACCCGCGGAAAGCTGGTGGGGCCGTTGCGCCGGCAGATCAAGCGCGAGCGCGACCGTCTCGAGGAGTGCTCGCAGTCTCGCATGACCGAAGAGGTCTTCAAGATTCTCTTGAGTGGTGACGCCGCAGAGGTCTTCAGGCAGGTGCGCAAGTACAAACTGTTGCAGTACATGCTGCCCGAGGTGAGTTCCCTCATACGCAGCACGCGCGACTACCGCAAACGATTCTTTCGATCGATGGAGCGGCTCGACGAAGAAACTCGCGAGCGTGACGAGATGCATCGCTCGATCGCGTTGGCGCACCTCTGCGCGGACTATCTCTATACGCTTTCCGAGTTCCGAGAGCTTCGAAAGATCCCGTTCAAGGAAGCCTACATCGATATCAAGCGCTTCATCCACCCGGTTGTACCGGCGAACCGCGACGTGGAGAAGGCGCTGGCTTATCTCCTGAAGCGCCGCAAACGGTACCTGCAGAACGGCGGGTGGTGAGTATCGCCGCCTCGTCGCCGCCGTGCGCTTAGTTCGGCATGCGCCCCAGTAGTTGCTCCGCGCGCTCTCGGTAGCGCTCGGCATCGAGTTCAATCGCGTTCTCGAGGTACTGCTCTGCGCTCCCGTAGCTGCCCGCCGCGAAGGCGTTAACTCCCAACGCGAACTGTACCACCGCCTGCTCGGCGCCGAGCTCTCCGGCGCGCATGTAGTAATACTCCGCCAAGCCGTAGTTGCCTTCGTCGTAGTTGATCAAGCCCAGATAGTAGTACGCCACGTAGTTCTCCGGGTCGCGCTCGGAAGCCTCGAGGAAGTACTCCTCGGCTTCCTGCAGTTCGCCGGCGCTGTATGCCGCCACCCCGGCCTCCACGAGCCCGGCGGGCGATTGTCGTTCCTGTAGATACGCAGTGAGATCGTGCTCGAGCTCGGAACTCTCGACCCAAGCGAACGAGGCACGCTCCACCGCCGCCACGTTCTCGGCCCGAGTAGCCTCGGGATCGAGCGCTGCGAGGCTGTCCCAGAGTAGGCGCGTGTAGCTTCGGTCTTCGGCGTGCAACAAAAAGGAAACCAAGGCCCACGCTTGGGGATAGAAGCGCTCGATCTCGGCCTCGGCCTCCTCGGGCGTCATTTCGAGCATCCGCTCCAGCGCAAGATGCTCTCCGGCGGTATAGAGCTCGCGGGCGGTCTCGAGCCAGCTGAGGTTCTCAACCCGCGAAGCGTTCGAACGCTCTTCGTCAAACTCGGTATGCTCGAGGTAGATCGCGAATCCCTCCTGCAGCCAGACGGGCGGATTATCGATGAACGCGCGGAAAAACTGAACAAACCCCTGGTGTGCGAGGCCTCTACCGTACTCCGGGGCGGCACGCCGGTACGCGACAAGTTCGTTGCGTTCGGGATCGCGGTAGTGTAGGTAGACGTAGTCGTCCGGAACCGCGCCGATGAGATTCTCGAGATACGCGGCGAACCCGTCGTGATCGGCGAACACGCGCACCTGTAGCGGATGCGCGGGCGCCTCGGTATCGAGCCGAAGGAGCTCGTTGTACAGCTCAAACAGCGCCTCCATCCGCTCGGAGGTTTCCTCCGCGTGCTCGGGACCGATCTCGGATCGCACGAGGTAACGATCGCTTTCGTGCTCGGCGAGGTCCTCCGCGAACGCTGCCGCCGTCGATACAACCGATGCCGCCGTGAGCACGGCTAGAGCTGTTATTACCCGCTTCATCGCTTTCGCTTTCCTCCGTTACTGCGCCTTCTTCTCGGCCCGCTTTTCTCTTTTATCGGCGCGTTTCTCGCCTTTCTTTTCCAGCTTCTTGTCGGAGACGGTATCGACGACCACGTTCAGCTCCTCGATGATGATGCCGGTGAACTTCTCGATACTGTCGATGATGTAGTTCTGGAGGTCGTGCACTGCACCTGAGAGCTGCAGACCGAACGGCACCTCGAGATACACATCGATTTTATACCCTCGGGGCTCGTTCTTAACGCTGACCTTTCGGATGCTCAGTCCCGGCGAGTACTCGTCGACACAGTGCAGCACCATCTGGCTGAGCGCGTTCTTCGCGATCGTGATCGAACCCTTGCGACTGAACTCCGGTCGAATAACGGTTTTCTCGTAGACTTCCTGCCGTCGAAACATGCCGAACCCCTGGCGAAGGAAGATCTTGATCGAGTCGGCCATGACTTTCGGATAGTTGTTGCGCACCTCGATCGACGGCACCGGAATAACGTGACGACCCTGTAGCTTGCGATACTGAATTGCGGTGTTGATCTCCTCCGAGGTGGCGATCTCCTCGATGCTGATCACCTTGTGTGGCTGCGGCAGGCGCAGCGTATCGGCGATTTTGTTCACCATTCGCTCCGAGGTTCCGATGATCAGTATGCGCTTGAACGACTCGCGTTCGAGCGCGTCGAGTACTTGCCGACGATGGTTCTTATCGTTGAACAGCGCGGTCTTTACCGCGGTGAAGTAGGCTTTCTCACGTTTCGCGGAGCGGCCCGCGATGATCTTCTGGTCGCGTATCAGAAGTCCGTCGTCGATCATGAGTTCGATGTTGAACTTTTCCATAACGAGACGCGCACGGAAGCTCTTGCCGGTTCCGCTTCGTCCCACGAGGGCAAACACTCTGATGCGCCGGAAGTTCCAGGTGAGCCGATTCCAAAGCTTTTTCATTGTACCGTCATTGTACTGCGGTCCGAAACACAGCGACAACCCGGCGGTCGGCGCCTCGGTGCGGCATCGCCGGGCGCGTCATTTTCGGGCCTCGTGCTCCTGGGCGTCGCGGCTCCCGGTGTCCCGGACGAGTTCGCCGAGTAGCGCTTCCGCCCGCTGCGGGGCGGCCTCGCCGAACAACCGCCGTATTCGTCGAGCTCCCTCCTCGGGTAACGGTGCGCTCACGCTACGAGACCCGAGGAGTCTCTCGCCCTCTTCTATCACCACCGTCGCGGCGTGCAGCAGGTAGCCGCGGTCGTGCCGAGCACGCGGCGTGCGTGAGCGGTGCCGGCGGTGGTGTTCGTGGGTAGTGTGAGACCTCGTGCGATCCTCGGCGCGGGGGTTGTAACGCGCATCCCCAAGAAGCGCGACGCCTCGCAGCGCAGCCTGCGCACGAATCTGGTGTCTGCGCCCGGTTACCAGCCGCACCGCCGCCAGCGTGAGCCTGTGCTCGCGGTTCAGCAGCAGCGGGGTTACTTCAGCCGTCGCCTCCTGTCCGCGACCGAACCCCGCCCGTTGCACGCGCCCGGTGCGAGTGTCGCGTTCGAGCGTGTCGGCCCACTGCGCCGCTTCCGCGACAACTCCGTCGAGCAGCGCCAGATACCATTTGCTTACCCGGCGGGCTCGCAGAAGCTCTGAGAAGCGTTGCGCCCCCTCTATCGTCGCGGCGCAGAGCACAACTCCGCTGGTGTCGCGGTCGAGCCGGTGTAGCGGCGCGGGCCGAAACGCCAACGAGCGGTTGCTCCGGTCACTGAAGTACTGCGCTACGAGTTGCTGCAGCGAGGCTGGGCCGTGTGTCGAGATACCCGCGGGTTTGTTCACCGCGATTAACTCCGGCCCCTCCAGCAGAATCTCGAGTCTCTGCGCGTCTCGAGTGTTTCCCGATACCGGCACGACCGCCTCGGCCGCGAGGCCCGGCGGGAGCGTGATGGTCTCGCCGGGGCTGAGTCGGTGCTCGGGACGAGCTCGGCGCCCGTTGATGCGAATCCGGCGCTTGCGAAAGGCACGGTGGAGCGCCGAGAGCGGCACTCCAGGGAGCACGCGTCGCAGGACGCGGTCGAGGCGTCTGCCTTGGTCGTCGGGCCCGGCGGTTAACTCGGTCATACTGGTGCCACTACGCGATACTACGGTACGCGGAATCGGCGTGTCAAACTCACCGGGGCCCGCGACCGCGTCTGAATGTATGAGACTGTTATACCGTCGGATAGACCGTCGGAATCTTGACAAAGGCGTTCGGCGGGGACACACTACGGTGTCATGCATCCTCAGTCTGTAGACTCGTTCTACCACGTGCTACGGAACCCTCTGTTTCTCGCCGGCTTTTTCAGCTGGTTTATCGCGCAGCTCCTCAAGGCCACGATCGAAGCGCTGCGCAACCGCTCGCGGTCGTCTCGGGAGGTTGTGGTCACGTTGTTTTGGGCAACGGGAGGCATGCCGTCCTCGCACTCGGCGTTGGTAACCGCGCTCGCCACCGCGATCGGGTTTCAGTACGGGCTGACCTCGCCGCTGTTCTCGCTGGCGTTGTTCTACGGCATGCTGGTGATCCGCGACGCGCTCGGCGTGCGCCGTGCGGCCGGGATGCAGGCGCAGGCGATTAACCGCATGGGCCGCAAGCTTCAGGAGCGGTTTGAGGTTGAGTTCGAGCCGGTACAGGAAGTGCACGGGCACACCCCGGCCGAGGTCTCGGTGGGCGTGCTGCTCGGTTTTTTCATTGCGGTCGCGTTCAGTCTTTTGTAAGAGTGCGTAACGGTCACCGACGCGTTCGGCTACGAAAAGTACGCGCAGAAGTACAGCATAACGACATAGAATTAAAGAAGTGACGAATGCGAGCTCAGTCGTGGTCCGGCTTTCACAACCTAGTTCTTCTGCTGTTTGTGCCGGCGGTCGCCGCGGTCGCGTTCGCCGGGGCCCAGATACCGTCGAGCGTCTCGCAGGGGGCCATCTGGGACGGATACACCGTGTTGCTCGTGAATCGAAATCTGCCGATCTCGGATGTTACCCGGGAACTCGAGGCCGCCGGTGTAACGAACGTCATTTCCTTGAGCACGGCCGAGGTGCGTTACAATGATATAGATCGACTGGGGGTGGTTCCGGCGGACGAGATCGAGGATCGTTTTCTCGAGTACGACCCACGCCTCGACCCGTTTATGCAGGAGCTCGACACCTTCTTTTTTACCTCCGCCGACGGTCTTGAGTACGCGATCTATTACATCGAACACGAACGCAGTCGCGCTCAACTCGCGCAGCTCGTGCGCGAACGGGTTCATGAACTCGCGAGCGAGCTCGAGCTATCGGCCGCGACAGGTTCGGTGTGGCGATTCGCAGATTCCGACACTCACGATCCGCGTGTGTTCGTGATCGGGTTCATCGTGTTTGCGGTGTTTGTGATGAGCTATCTGAAAACCGCGGTGCCGACCCTTGCGGTCGGCTCGGTTATCGCCGCGTGGCAGCTCGCGCGGGCAGGGCCGGGGGTCTTGCTCTCGGTGGTGGTGGCGTATCTGATCTGGTCGGTGTTGATACGCGATCTTACTCGTGAACTCCCGCAGCGTCTCGATCGGTACGATCCGCGGAGCCTCACGGCGCGCTGGACGGTTCGAGCGTCGTTTGCGCTTCTGCTCCTTGCCGCGTCGGGGCTCTACGCGTATCGGATCGATCGGGAAGCGGTTGCGCTGCTGCATCTTCTCGTCGTGACGCTCGCTTTAATGCTCCTGACCGCGGCGATCGTGACGAGAACGGTGGTGAAGCATCGCCACAGCGAGCACCGTCTCTTCCGCCCCGTTACCATCATTCTGCGTGGTGTCGGGAAGCTGCTTCGCGATCGGTCCCGGCGTGGCTCGCGGTTTGCAGCGACGCCGACGCTGCTGCGTTTGGAGCGGGGCGCCGCGGTACGAGGGGTGCTCGTTGTGTTGATCGCGGTGGGCGTGGCGGCTGCCTGGGCTGCGGCATTGTTGCCCGCCGGCGGGGGTGTCGCGGTTCCGGCCCCGTTGCGTGTGCCTGGTGCCGACGATCTCTCGCATGGCTCGATCGCGCGCCTCGAGCGCTACCGCTCCGGCGACCGCTTGCCCGATCTCGCGATGTACTTGACGCACCGCGCGTATCAAGAGGCGTTTATGCACGGGCGCGAGTTCGTGTTTCCGCAGCCGGGCGAAGAGGTGACGCGCGAACGCTATCGGCGAGCGGCGGATGGGATAACTGAGGAAACCGTGGTAGCGTTACGTTTCGATGACGACTGGGTTCGGCAGGTGCGCTCCGAGACGCCGTCGGGCTCGCCGATGCGACTGCTGTGGGAGCAGGGCGAAGCGGTCGGGGTTGTGTTCGAGTCCCGGCCCGCGATATACTCCGCTCGCTCGACCGTGGTTCGCCATGGAGCGCTCGTTGCGGTGACGCTGCTCGCCTTTCTGTTTTCTTCGGTGTTTGCGCCGCAACCGGGCCGCAGCTGTGCCGTCTCGTCCGAGGACTCCGCGGCACGCGAAAAAACGAATCAAGAGGCATGAAGCTGATACGCACCTTTCTCAAGGGCGGGGTATTCACCCCGGACAACACACGATCGGCTCGGGACGTTGCAACCTGGAACGCAATGATTCCGGCTCGGTCGGTCGTGCCGCTCCTGCAGCACGAAGGGGAACCCGCGCGCTGCGTCGTCGAACGTGGCGATCGCGTCGATGAGGGTGCCTTGATCGGAGCCGCCCACGGATATCAAAGCGCCCGCGTGCATGCTCCCATCCCGGGTGTGGTGAGCGAGCTCACTCAACTAACGCTACCGGACGGGCGCGAGAGTGAAGCCGTCGTGATCGAGCTTGACGGCGAGTTCCGGCAACTGGGTCGGGTTCTGGAACCGCGCGACTGGCGCGGGCTAAAGAACGATCGTATACAAGAACAGATCTTCGACGCCGGCGTTGTCGGCCTCGCCGGCGACGGTGTGCCGAGCCATGTGAAGTACTCGCCGCCGAGCACCGGCGCCGTTCAGTACCTCATTCTCAACGGCTGTGAGCCGGAACCGTATCTCTCGAACGACTACAGGCTCCTACGCGAGCGGCCGGAGCACGTCGTTGAGGCGCTCGAGATTCTGATACGACTACTCGCCCCGAAGCGCACCGTGATCGCTCTCGGTGGGCATACGCGATCGGCGGCCGGCGGCATCCGGCGGGCGGTGGCGGCTTCCCGCGCGCGAATACAGCTGCATCGCTTTGCCGGAAAGTATCCGCAAGGCGACGAGCACGTGCTGGTGCGGTCGGTAACCAATCGCTCGGTGCGTGGCGCCTCTCCGGTATCGGAGGCCGGAAGCATGGTCGTGAACGTCGCCACCGCTGTCGCGGTTTACGAAGCGGTGGTGTTCGGGAAACCGGTAGTTGAGCGTATTGTCACGGTCGCCGGCGGTGCGATTACACGGCCCGGAAATCTCAAGGTTCGTATCGGAGCCTCGATCGGCGATCTTATAGAAGAGTGCGAAGGATTCCGTGAGCCGCCGCATAAGGTGGTGGTCGGCGGCCCGATGCGGGGCAGTACGGTAACCGATCTATCTCAACCGGTCACAAAACTGACGACCGGTATCCTCGCGTTAACCGAAGCTGAGGTGCAAGCCGTGCCGCAGACGCCCTGCATTCGCTGTGGGCGCTGTACGCGGGCCTGTCCGATGGGCCTCGAGCCGGTGCTCCTTTACCAATTGAACGCTCAACGCCGCAACCGTGCCATTACCGAAGCCGGATTATTCGATTGCACCGAATGCGGTTGCTGCAGCTTTATCTGCCCTGCCGGCATTGCCTTAGCCGAGGATTTGAAGTCTGCAAAGTCTCGCTTACGATCGGAGGAACGCGATGGCCGCGCGCGATCGTAATGCGCCGTACAACGTGACCGAGTCCTCTCATAGGAGCGACACCTCGCAGTTGATCATGAGCGGCGGCCCGCAGATTCACGACGCGCTCTCAACCTCGAAGCTGCACCTGTATCTCATCGTGGCGGCGGTGCCGGCCGCGGTTTGGGGCTTCGTACAGTTCGGTATACCGGCTTTGACCGTGGTCGCCACCGGTGTGGCGGCCGCTGTGCTTACCGAGGCGATACTGCCCGGCCGTCGTGGCTCGCCGGCCGACGGAAACTGTGTCGCGATCGGGCTGATTATGAGTCTCATGTTTCCTCCCGAGGCGCCGTGGTACCTCGTGGCGGTCTCGGCTGTCTTCGCGGTCGGTGTCGTGAAATGGGCCTTTGGGGGCCTGGGGCACGCGGTATTGAACCCCGCGATCGCCGGCCGGGTACTCGCGCAGGTGTTGCATCCGGAGGCCATGACCCGATATACGCTCCCGGCGGGGCTGGGAGGCGGTGAGTTCGAGGGAGGTGCAAGCGCCGTTGCGGCGCTTCGCGCGGAGGCAACCGGGCAGGAGCCGCTGCAGCGCCTTACCGAGCTCGGCTATCCGAGATCCGGACTCGACGAGGCGATCACCGAGTGGCTCAACGCCTATCTGCTTACTCCGGTCGGCATACGGTTGCCGGGGGGCTATGTCGATCCGTTCATCGGCCTGGCACCGGGCGGTGTCGGCGAGGTTTCGGCCGTGCTCCTGCTGATCGTCAGCGCGGTGTTGATCGGAAGGCGTGTCATTGCATGGCAAATTCCGCTCTCCGTGTTTTTCGGGTTCACGGCGACGATAGCGATCTGGGGTGCGGTTCCGCACGGTGGTCCGGTGTTCGGTGGTGACGTGCTGTTTCACACCCTGCACGGCGGCGTTCTGTTCTTGATGTTTTTCTGCGCAACTGATAACACTAGTGCCCCTGTTACCGGTGCAGGGATGCTTCTGTACGGCTTGCTCGGCGGAAGCTTGGCGGCTATCCTACAGTTGTTCGGGCTCTACCCCGACCAGGCTGCCGCTGCGCTTCTGATCGTGACGTTCTTCGTGCCGTTGATCGATTACGCGACGAAACCGACGCGCTTCGGTTTTTCGCGACGAACCGGACAGCCTTTGCTTTACAAAGCCCGTAGCTGAGAGTACAATCGACGCCGTCTCGTCGCGGCTTTCCGGTCTCCTACGTGGTGATGGTTCAATGATGCGTTAGAAGCGGGATAATAATGAAGAGACTGAAGCTGGTGTTTGGAACCAGCAACAGCCAACCGGTTGGAACCGACGAAGAAGAACTCGAGCGCGTGTACCAACGCGCCTATAAACCGTTCATTCGAACGCTCTACAACTTCGCCGATATTCCGATCACCCTACATTACTCAGGAACCTTGTTTCACTGGCTGGAAAAGCATCACGCCGAGTTTCTCGATGTGCTTGCCGAGATGGGAGGTCGGCGTCAGATCGAGTTCCTCGGCGGCGGATTCTACGAACCGGTGTTGCCGATGATTCCGCATACCGATCGCATCGGTCAGATCGAGCAGATGACGACCTTCGTGCGCAAGCGATTCGGTCGGCGCCCTCGTGGAACCTGGATCACCGAGCTCGTGTGGGAACCTTCATTACCGTCTGCGCTCAAGAACAGCGGGATGGAGTACACTTTTCTGGCCGACTATCATTTTCTCTCGGCGGGTCTTGCGAAAGATGCGCTCTATCGGCCGTGCATCACCGAAGACCAGGGCAAGACCGTGGTTGTGTTCCCGATATGTAAGCGAACACGCTGGAAGCTGCTCAGCGAAACCCCGGAAGCGGTGATCGAACACCTCCGCGAGCTTGCCGACGACGATCCTCAACGCGTCGTGGTAATGCTCGACGAAGGCGAGCGCTTCGGGCTCAGCGAAGATAGTTACCGAGTATGCTACCGCGAGCAGTGGCTCGAACGGTTCTTAACGCTCGTTCACGAGAGTAGCGACTGGCTCGAACCGATACACCCCGGCCGTTATCTGAAACAAACCACCCCACGGAAACGCGCCTACTTTCCGGCAACCTCGTACGAAGACATGATGTGCTGGGTGCTTCCGGTTGCTCGACAGAAGGCGTTTCAAGGAATCTCGCGCGAGGTTGAGCACGAGCACGGCCGCAACGGCTACGTCTGCGGCGGCTTCTTTCGCCAGTTTCTCACTCGCTACCCCGAGAGTAACCTGATGTACGCCAAGATGCAGTACACGCATATTCTGGTCAACCAGATTCGGGGCGACAAGTACCGCAAGCAGGCGGCGCGCGAAGAACTCTGGAAAGGACAGTCGCACCACGCTTACTGGCACGGGAGGCCGGGCGGCATCTACCTCAATCAGCTCCGCAAACAGGTATATACCGCCCTGATCGAGGCCGAGAAGGTCACGCGTGAGAAAGGGATCTTCATCCCTTCGATCGTGAGCGTCGATTTCGATATGGACGGGTTGTCGGAGTATCTCTATCAAGGGCAGGAGATGAACGCCTATGTGCACACGCAAGGAGGCGTGCTGTTTGAGCTCGATTACCTGCCGGTGGCTTTCAACTACCTCGATACGTTGTCGAGACAGCTCGAGTCGTATCACGATAGCGAGGTATCGCGCGAGGGCTACGACCGATACCTGCGTAAGGCCTTCGTCGATCATTTCTTCGCACCCGATACCGATCTCGAACGGTTCTCGCGCATGCAATACGAGGAGCACGGGACATTCCTCAACACGATATACGCTCTGAAAAAGTATGACCGCGAACAACACTGGATTCAGTTGCAGAGCGACGGCAGCGTAGGGGCCGAGCCCGAGTATGCGCAACCGGTGCGGCTCGAGAAGCGCTATAGCTTTGAGGACGCCGCAGTGACGGTTACCTACCGGGTCACAAACGGCGACGGTGATCCGCTCGACACGGTCTTCGGTGTTGAGGTTAACGTATCACCGCCCGAGGCGCAGGTGAATGCGGCGCGTATCTCGTACACCTCGGGCGATGCCGAACCGGCGGATCTGCCGCTCACCGCCGGCGAGACCGAGTCGGCATGCGAGATTCGAGTCTATGACGAGTGGAACCGCACCGTACTCTCGTACGGGGCGTCGAAGGAAGGGGCGGTTTGGAGTATGCCGGTTCATACCTACGCGATGTCGCACGACGGTGTGAAACCCGAGTTCCAACAGTTCAGCCTTGTATACCGCTGGCCTCTTGCGCTCGAACCGAATGAGTCGTGGGAGCTTACCTTGCGTCTCGCCTGCGAGCGCTTTTGATTGAACGGTGCCTCTTCAGAAACGTTACTCGACCGCGCGCAGAACTCGGGTGAGCCAGGGCTGCAGCTCCGGATAAAGCTCCGGCTCGGCCGCCAGGAAACTCATGAACGCCTCATGATAACGCTCTTGAAAGTACAGGCTCTGGCCGAGGTAGTACAAAGCCCGCGCCCGCGTTGCGTCGTCCTCGAGCACCGTTGCGAGACTGCGGAGCTCGCGCTCGGCTTCGCTCCACTCTTCACGTTCAAAGCGGCTGCGGACGACGCGTGCCAGAGTGGCCGCGCGACTCTTCTCGAGCTCGGTTATGCGCGAGCGCTCCGGCGCGAGAATCCGGGGCTGTGGCGGTTCTTCGGCCGGGGCCGTTGGAGCGGCGGCGCGCAACGTTTCGAAGGCGGGCTTGAACTCATCGGTGAGCGGGCCCGCGTCGTGGAGCTCAAACGGCGCGGTATCGATCGTGGCCCCGCTCTCGAGCTCGGGAATCACGAGTAACTCCGGCAGCGGAACTCTGCGCAGCTCGGGCCGCCGCGGGCTGCGCGGCGTCGTATCGCGGCGCGTGAGCTCAATCGTGATCGGGTTAACGGTGCGGCTGCGGCCCGGAACGAGCCGCGCCTCGCCGCGGTCGAGCCGGTCGAGCGCGACGACCGCGTAGTAGTACGGCAGGCCCGGCGGCGGCGCATCGAACCGAACCGTGTTGCGTCCGGTAGTAATCTCGAGCCGGACTGCGTCGTCTAGATCCTCGGCGGACCGTATCGGCCGTGTGCGCCGGTAGATCGCGTAACCGGCCTCGGCGACACTCGGTCGAAACTCAATCCGCACGTGTTCTTCGCCGTGCAGCCGAACCGTGAGGTCGAGAACCTCGGGCGGCACCTCTTCGCCGAGAGCCGGCGCTACGCTTAGCGCTGCGAGCATCGCAACAAGCGCAATTACGTTCCGAATATGCATCACATCACTATATATCGGTGTGTATGCGAGTTGTCTACAGCGTGTCGGCCCATGCCGAGCCATTCTGCGGTC
>PUOW01000019.1 GCA_003552185.1 Spirochaetaceae bacterium | reverse complement strand
AAGCGCCCGTCGGGGTCGAGCTCGTGCGGCGCGTAATGCAGAAACCCATCCTCGACCGTCACGAACCGACGCGCGAGGTAGCGGCTACGCAACGCTTCGCGGCTCTCCGGCGTGTCTGTGACCGCGCGTTGCGGTCTGAGGACGCTGGGGATGCTGCGCAGTACCTCCGGGATCTCGGCGCTCGAGGTTGTGGAAGCCGTTTGATCCTGCATCCGGGCCTGTAGATCGTGGGTGTCATCCTCGATTCGGCTTCTACGTGCGCTCGGTGGGTAGGCCGGAATGCCGAAGCGGAGTTCCACGGCTGCGTCACGCGGAACCGAAACATCGCGGTCGAACACCACAAACTCGGTGCGCTCGGGTGCTTCCGACTCGGCCGCCTCCGGCTCGGGGCTGTGTTCGGCGGAATGCGCAACCTCTACCCGAACGCGGCGCGTGCCGGCGAGAACCGGGCCGATACTGCGCGGCGAGTCCTCGATTACGCTTCCCTCGAGCTCTACCCGGTACTCAAACGCGTAACCGCGAGGTTGCAGCGACAGCATGCCGAAGCTCGCAGGCTCACCGAGAACGCCGCCGGCGACCTCGGTGCTCAACTCGTCGGCCACCTCAAACAGTTCCAGCAGGCGATCGGTTCTGCGCTCGGCCTCAAACGCAAACTCGTCGCGCGCGGCGTCGTAGACCACAAACGTGATCTCGTAGCCGTCGGGATCGGCCGGGGAAAGCTCGCTGAACACAACGAGGTCGAGCTCGTGTTCGAGCGCCACGCGGCGTGCGAACTCACGCTCCAACGGCACGTCGGACGGCGTGTGTGCGGGCAGCGCCTGCACGCGGTACCCCGGGAGTAGATCGAGCACCAGCTGCAGCGCATTGTGGACGGCCGACGAAACCGGTGCAAGCTCGGTCTCGCCTGCGGGCAGCCGGGGAGCCGAGACGCCTGTTGTGAGGTCGCGGTCGCGCGCGCCGGGGGACGACCGGCTACGCTCAGTCGCTTCTTGTGCGGGCAGGACAAGCGCCGCAACGCTGAGTAGCAAGCCGACGAGGACCGCTGCGCGCGCGCGGGTGCCGGGCCGCGGTACTGTCTCGGGCATGATCTAAACCATCCTCCTACAGCGCAACGCTCAACGAGCGGTCGAGGAGCTCGCGCACCACCTCGAGCTCGAGCAGTTCCTCCGGGTCACCGGCCAAACCGTATATCGTTGTTTCGATGTAGTAATCGTCTATCTCGAGGCCGAACAGCGTACCGACGTGCGGCTCCTCTACAGACTCGATCCTCACCACCTCGAAGCGCAGAAGCGGTCTCGAGATCGGAATAGGGAATCGGCCTTCCGGCTCGCCCGCTTGTCGCGCGATCGTGGCGACGACCGGTTGCTCGCCCGAGCGATGCCGGTTGAGCTCATCGGATGCGCGCGCCGCGACCGTGAACCCACCCGGCGAATCTCCGATCCAAAACCAGTTCTCGAGCTCAACGAACAACACACCGTTCTCGTGTTGGCGCGCCGAGATCTCGGGGGCCGCAGGATTGAAGCCGGCGACGATACGCAGAAATGCCTCGGGAATCTCGCTATCGAGCCCCTCGTTAGCCGGGCCCTCGCGATCCGGGCCTTGCTCGGTACCGATGTTCTCGGCGTTCAGCACCCAGACCCGCGCCTCGCTTTCGTAGACCAGCGCGGCGGCGCCCTGCCTTGCGTCGGGGGCGTCGGCGGTCTCGCCCCCGTAGCGAAACAGATACGCATCGTGGTGTTCGAACGCCACCAGGCGCAGCTCGCGGGAGGCGGCCTCGTTGCCCGCGATGCGAGTTGCAAGAAACTCGGCGAACTCGGTGCGGTCGGGCTCGATGCCTTCGAGCTCCACCGCGTCGATATGAACCACTGTCCCGGCCGAGCGTCCGGGCTCGTGCAGTACCACGGCCGGGGTTTCCGAGGTTGCGTCCTCCGGAACGAGCGCGTACATGCCCGTCGGGTAGCGGATGCGCACACCGCCGGTCTGTAGGGTGTTTTCGCCCGGCGTTATCCGCGGAGCCGGTTCGGGCTCGCGCGGGGCGCTTTCGCAGCCGGAAAACACCAGCAGAACGCCGATGCCGAACAACGCAGCGCTCAGCGCGATACCGGTACGCGTGGTGCCGTGGATGCTCATGATGAAGTAACCGTAGCCCGCCGCAAGGCTCCGGTCAAGCTGCGAGATCCCGGTTTGCCACATTTTTGCGGCTCGGAGAGTGTTGTTACAGATATTTTTGAGAATTTCGGGGGTAGAGAACTGGACGGGGTGGTGATCACGGGGTATAGTTATCGACAAAACGAACTTAAAATAATCTTATCGATACCGGTAAGATGTCACCGTACCGAGGTGCCTGGGCGCTTATGGGAGCACGAAGATGACGACAGAGAAGCGAAACGGATTCCGCAATGCGGTCATGGCGATGCTGTCGGCAGGGCTCGTCGCGCTTGCGCTGCTTGGATGCGACCCTGCGGAGCCGGCGGAGGAGGCCGCGCCGCCAGCTGAGGAGCCCGCGCCGGCCGAGGAGCCCGCGGTTCCGGATATCGATGCGCTCGACGACGGGGTGCTTACCTACGCCACCGGGGTGGTCGACTCCCGGATTGACCGTGGCGAGTGGGATCCGGCCGATATCGGCCTGCAGTTCACGAGTGAGTACTGCTTCCGCACCGGTCAGAACTCGAACGCCGAGTTGCAGTTCGCGGATTTCGCGGTTGTGCATCTCAGCTCCGACTCGATGCTCACGGTCGCGAGCCTCGTCGATACCGGCGATACGCGCGAAGCCACCGTTGAGCTTGGAGACGGCGGCGCTCTCAGAGGGCGGGTAGACCGACTCATCGGCAACGAGGAGTTTCGCGTCGAGACCGGGTCAACCGTGGCCGGTGTTCGTGGCACGGCTTTCGAGATCGAGACCGACGCAGAGGGGCGGACCACGGTTGCGGTAAGCAGCGGCGAGGTGTCGCTGCGTTCGCGCGCGGCCGACGATGTTCGGCGGCGCCTCGAAGAGGTGGTGGACGAAGACGCACGGCTTACCCTCTCAGCGCTGCTCGATGATCTCGACGATACCTATACCGTCTCGGCCGACCAACAAACCGTCGTAGAGGTGCAAGACTTCGCCGAGGTCGACGAGCAGCTCGCGTCCGCCGAGGACACCGCCCGCGAACTCGACCGCGCGCCGGAGGCTGAGCGCGAGCAGTTGCGCGAGCGGCTGCAAACGCTCAGCGACGAGATCCGCAGCACCGGGGAGCGAACTCGGCGCGAGCCCGAGCCCCTCTCGGACGAGCGACGTGAGCGGCTCAGTGATATCGAGCAAACGCTGAACTTCCGGTATATCGCGCGTGTGGAGCGCGCCGAGGAGCTCGGGCTGGAGCTCCAGGGACTCGAGGCCGAGGAGCTTGCCGCGGCGCTTGAAGCGCTTAATGAGCGCGAGCCTGTCGCCGAAGAGCCGGCTGAGGATGCAGCCGAGGATGCGGCCCCGGAGCCGGCTGCAGCACCGGCGGCGGTAGCTCAGCTTGTGCGCTTCGGGGTGGAGGTTGAGCCGGCCGACGCGGTCACGCGCATTCCCGGTCGCCCGGCCTCGCAGGGCAGTGTGCGCGGGCTGTACCGCGCGGGGCAAGAGGTTACGGTGCGCGTAGAGCGCGAGGGGTACGAGCCGTTCGAGGAGACCGTGACGCTCGGCTCCGATCCTCGGCAAGAGATGCAGGTAACTCTCTTAGACCGCGCCGATGAGCCGGAGACCGATCCCGATCCGGTCGACGACGCCGTCGCCGAGGAGACGCCCCCCGAGGAAGCGCCCCCCGAGGAGCCGGTAGAGGACCCGGTAGAGGATGAGCCGGCGCAGGTAGGCCTCGAGGTTTCCAGTTCACCCGACGACGCTGAGCTGTGGGTGAACGGCCGGCGGGTCGGGCAGGGCTCCTACCGGGGAAGCTTTCGCGTCGGCGAGCGGGTATCGCTTGCGGCCGAGCGAGCGGGTTACGAGCGCGCCGAGCAGGAACTCTCGGTTGAGGAAGACCCGCAACCGGTGAGCCTGCAACTCACCGCGCGGCCGGTTGAGGATCGGGTTTCGCTATCGGAGCAGGCGCTGGTCGGAGAGCTCGCGATTGTCGCGACCGTGGTTGCGGCGGGCGACACCCAAGGGCGGCTGGCCGCGTTTGAGCTCACCGAGCAGGACCGGCGGCTGCGCGGGAACGCGCTGTGGAGTTCCGAGACCGGAAACAGTTTCAACGAAAACTCGTACGCGGTCGCGATAGGCGATGAGTTTCACTTCTCAGGATCGAGCGAGTGGCGGGGGTTCCGTGCGCGCGACGGCGAAGAGACGCAGCGACGCGAGCTCCCCGACGACGCCGCTCACATGTTCGGGCGCGCGCCGGTCGACGGGGCGGGCCGGCGAGTGTACCCGGAAGACCGGACGCTACGCCTCTACGACTCGGGTTGGAGCGAGACCGAGTCGATCGAGCTTCCCGGCGGCAGCAGCATGAAGCCGTTGCTCGAGAACGACTATGCCTTCATCGCCGACAACTCCGGCACCCTCAAGCAGCTCTCGCTCGTGGACGGCAGCGTGTCGGCTGCGGTAGACACCGCGGCGGTGCAGCCGCTCGGCCATGCGCCGGTACGAGCCGGGGATCTCGTGGTGTTTGCGGGCAGAAGGGGCACGGTGTTCGGCGTCGATACCGAGGCCGAGCGAGTGGTCTGGGAACGCCGGCTTGACGAACAGGAGAACGTAACGGTGGTGAGCGACATCGCGGTGAGCGATCGGGGGCTCTACCTCTTCGCCGGCAATCGGCTGTTTGCGCTCGATGCCTCAAACGGGGATGAGCTGTTCAGCCCGATAGACGATGTCGCCGCTGCGCCGGCGGTGTTCGAGGACATGGTCGTTTTCGGAACACGCGCCGGAGATCTGGTGTTTGTCGATCAAACGAGCGGTCGTGAGGTGAAGCGTCAGGCGCTGAACGGCGTGCCGAGCACTCGGCCGCTGGTCTACGACCGTCGCGTGCTGATTGGAACCGCCGACGGGGAGGTCGTTATCGTGCACCCCGACGGGGTTGCCGGGGCGCGGTAAGACGGCTCGGCAGCGGCGGCCCCACCGGCGGTCGCACCCATTAGCTCGAGGCGCGCCGGCGGGCGCGCCCGGCAAAGGAAGGCGTTAGGTCGAACTCTGCGCCGGGGTGTCGCGAAGCGCGATCAGTTCGTAGATCCCGACTTTCTCGGTCTTGCCTTTCACCTGAACGGTGTCGAGCCGGCGCACCTCCACGCGGTCCTTCACCAGCGCGTAGGTGTACTCGCTGATGATCGCCGCGGTGCCGTACTCTTTGTTGATCGCCTCGAGGCGCGACCCCAGATTCACGTTGTCGCCGATCAGCGTGTAGCTCATCCGCCCTTGTGAACCCATGTTGCCGACCGTCATCGTGCCGCTGTTGATACCGATGCCGATGCGGAACTGCCGGTCATCGGGCCATTGTGCGTTGAGCTCCTCGAGCGCCTCGAGCTGGCGCAAGGCACAGCGGCAGGCTCTGATCGCGTGGTCTTCCTGCGGCAGCGGAGCACCCCAGAAGCACATGATCTCGTCGCCGACGTATTTGTCGAGCGTGCCCTCGTGCTCGAGGATGATATCGGTCATCGTGGTAAGATACTCGTTCAGCTGACCCACCAGTTCCTGCGGGGGGATCGTTTCCGAAAGCGTGGTGAACCCTCGAATGTCGGAAAACATCACGGTGAGCTCGCGGTCGACACCGCCGAGCTCGGGCGGATGCTCAAGAATGACGTCGACTACTCGCGGGCTCACGTACTTGCCGAACATATCGAGAATATGACGCTTGTCTTTCTCTTCGGTCATGAGCCGGTAGACCGCGATCGCGACAAACGAGAGCACAAGCGCGACGGTCGGCGCGGTGTAGGGGAGAATAAGTGTGCGATAATCGAAACTGAGGGTGGTGACGAAGAACCACCCGATCGCGAGGCCGACCGAGGCGAGCGCCGACCATACGATCGAGATGCGCGAGGCGGGAATCGCGATCACCAACGCGAACGCCAGGATGATCAGCATGCTCGTCCAGTCCGGCACCTGGGTAAGGAAGCGGTCGGTTAGTATCGAGTTGAGCGCGTTGGCGTGCACCTCGATCCCGTACATCAGTCCGAACGGCGTGGTGAGTT
>PUOW01000085.1 GCA_003552185.1 Spirochaetaceae bacterium | reverse complement strand
CGAGCTCGGCGACATCACCGACCTCGGCACGCACGCCGCGGTAATTGAGGCGATCTACGAACGCGAGGCCGAGCTCGGCGCGGTTCACCTCGGAGGTCTAGAACCCCTCGCCGCCGAGTTCGAGGATCTCGAGGAGCGCATTGTGGTACTCGCCGAGTCGCCGCAGATCCCCAATGAAGGCCTGCAGTTCGCGCCGGAGGTATCGGAGGAGCATCGCGACCAGATTGTAAACGCGCTTCTGCAGCTGATCGAAACTCCCGAAGGCGCCGAGCTCATACGCCGCCTCTACTCCTGGGACGCACTCGACGCCGCCACGGAGGAAGCCTACGATGACCTCAGAGAGCTCATCCGGGATGCCGAGATTCCGTTCGACGAGATCATGGAGTGATTCGGCGCAGCAGCCGGCGCGCCGTAAGCAGGCTAATACACCGCGTACGGCTCGATCTCGTCTATAGCGAGCCGTACGCGCACCAGCGCCTCGTAGTTGCCGGAACGCTGAATGACGCGCGGCGGCTCGTAGAGCGCCACGCGCCCGCGAATCTCGCGCGGCTTGTTGTACACCCGCGCCCGCGCGTACTCGCGAATCGCATGCTTGATCCCGTCCTCTATTGCAGCGCGCTTCGCGGTCCAGCCTCCGAGCAGCGAAGCCTCGCCTCGGCCGGTCGCGACCGGAATACGCGAGCCCGACCAGGCCTCGAGCCTGCGCCGTTCGTGGTCGCGGAGCGTAAAGCGAACGCGCGCCCAGAGACGGCCGTCGTCCTGTCGCGAGCTTCTAACGCGAACCCCGGAGTAGCCCCACGGGAGTTCGGCGACCGGCGTGAGCTCAAACTGCTCCTCGATCTCTCGCGCAAGGTCGAGCGGCACGTATCGAAAATCAAACCCGAAGAGCTTCCCTGAGTAGACATAACGCGCTTCCTCGAGCACGCGCCGCGCGGCTTCCTCCGGATCGAGCGGGTACTCCTCGTGGGGTTGGCCTACCGGCTCGAGCTCGATCCAGAACTCGTTCTCCAGCCAGTCGGCCCACACCGTGCCCGGTACCGCGGCCACGAACGCAAAGAGCACAAGAGCCGCCCGAATGCGAAACAAATGTCGAGATCGTGTGAACCGTGAGGCGGTCATGTTATCTGTATCGGCAGGAGACCGCGAAGCGCCTTAGCGGTGGTGCCCCATAAACACCTTCGCAGGGTTAATCCCGAGACGAATCACCAGATAGAGAAACGCAAACGCGAAGCCCGCAAGGTGCGTGAAATGCGCGACGTTGCCGCGCCCACCCGAGATCTGCGAAAACAGCTCGATGAAGGTGAAGCCGATTACCAGCGCAGGAGCCGGCACCGGAAGGATTCCGAACAGAAAGATGCGCGCGTTCGGGAAGAACGTGGCGAAGGCCAGGAGAACCGCGTACACCGCGCCCGACGCTCCCACCAAGAACACGAAGTACGCGCCGGTAAACCAATACAGCGCCAGCGAGAACACGCCGGCGAGCAAGCCGGTCAAAAGGTAGAACAACAGAAACTCGGAGCTTCCGAGACGATACTCGAGTTGGGTGCCGAAGAAGAACAACCCCAGCATATTGAACAGGATGTGCGAGAAGTTGCCGTGCACAAACATGTAGGTGAAGATCTGCCACCACTGATTTCCGTCGACCACCGCGAGCGGGTTGAGCGCGAGCGGTTGCGCCAGCCCCGGGCGAAAGGTGGCGGTAATCAAGAAGATGAAAAAATTGATGAGAATAAGCGCCAAGGTGGCGTTATACTGCTTGTAGACAAACGGCTTTCGGACGATCGCGGTTACACTCACAGTTGTAATGTACGCGCAAACTCGAGACCTGGTCAACAATCGTTCGTTGAGCGGGCGTCGCGCGGGCGTTGAGCCGAAGCGTCGCGTGTGCTCGCACCGGTTGTGGGCTACTCGCCGCCGATTGAGGCATCGAATCGAGGCGCCGAGTTCGCTTGACCCCGCCGCGGCGCGCAAGTACCTTTCGGGAAGATCTCGATCGCAACGAGGGATTACTCATGCAGATAGCACTATACACCACGCCGACCTGCGAGTACTGCAAGCAGCTGAAGCAGTATCTCGACGAACGAAAGTTGGAGTACACCGAGCACAATGTGGCGCACGACCTCAAGCGCGCCGACGAGATGTCGAAAAAATCCGGGCAGTTCGGTGTGCCGGTTGTGGATATCGACGGAAAGATCATCGTAGGGTTCAACAAGGGCGAGATCGATAAGGCCCTCGAGAGCTGAACTACGCGGCGACCGGGAGCGAGACGTGCGCGAGAAGCCCGATCACTACACCGACCAAGCGAAGCAACAGGGATATCTCGCGCGCTCGGTCTTCAAGCTCGAGGAGCTCGACCGGCGTTTCGGCCTGCTGAAACACGCCGGCGCCGTCCTCGACCTCGGGGCGGCGCCCGGAAGTTGGACGCAGTACGTGCTTCGCACCCGGCCTGAGGCGCGAGTGGTCGCGGTGGACCTCGCTCCGATCAGGCTTCCCGAGGAGACCGCCAATCTCACGGTCATCAACGACGATATCTTTCGCCCGGAGCTTATAGAGGATCTTCGTCGGCTCGGTCCGTTCGAGCTGGTGCTCAGCGACGCCGCGCCCGCGACCACCGGCAATCGCGGTCTCGACGCCGCGCGTTCGGCCTCGCTCGCGGAGATGGTGGTGGAGATCGCGCGGCACACCCTCGCCGAACACGGAACGCTCGTAGCGAAGATCTTTCAGGGTGGCGACGAGCGCGAGTTACTCAAGCAGTTGCGCTCGGAGTTTCGCTCAGCGCGAGCCTGTAAGCCGCGCGCCTGCCGCAAAGACTCGGTCGAGACCTACCTTCTGGCCTCCCGCAGGCACTGACGCACATCTTGCGTAGTAGCATGCGTGTGCCGTCCACACTACTCGCGTCGCTATCAGAAGGTTTGGGCGTCTACGTCGGCCTCCTCGGCGTGTTCAACACGAATGAACACCCGATTCGGCAGACACGCGATCCATTGCCCCGATTGTGAGACCCACCCCGCCGCGACGCAGATATCGTCGCGGCACGGCGAGTACACCACCCGCACTTCGCCGGCTCGAATCTCGATCTCGGTATCGCCGAGCGGGCCGGGGATGGAGATCTCGCGATCGGTGGAAAGCTCGTACATGTAGTCACGATCGGCCGCCTGGATGCGGATGCGGCTTCCGGCCTCGGTGCTGCCGTACGCGAGCACCACAAACACACCCACGACCACGATCGCGATCGCAAACGCTACGTAGTCGAAGAACTTCAGCTGCATCGAGTGGCACCGTTACTTGCGCCGCTTGTCTCTCACGAAGATCGACTTGCCGGGCGAGTTCTCATTGGCGCGCTCTATAACCTCGAACAAACCGACCGCGCGCACGAGCTCGCCGAGCTTGCGGTAGCCGTAGTTACGCGGATCAAACTCGGAGGACTTGTTCGCGATGTTCTGCCCAACCTCGGCGAGGTGCGCCCAGCCGTCGTCGTCGGCCGAGTCCTCGGTGGCGTTTCGCAGCAGATTAACCAGCTTTGAGTCGCGCCGCAGATCGGTTGCTTTGGCTTTCTTGGCGGTCGGCGTCTCGGACTCGGCTGAGTCGTCCTTCGCTTTCTTGCGAAGGATCTCGGTGTAGATGAACTTGTCGCACGCCCCCACGAACGACTTCGGCGTCTTCTCTTGGCCGAACCCGTAAACCGTGAGGCCTGCCTCGCGAATGCGAGCCGAAAGCCGTGTGAAGTCGCTGTCGCTCGAGACGATACAGAAGCCGTCCATCTTGTTGGTGTAGAGCAGATCCATCGCGTCGATTATCATCGCGCTGTCGGTGGAGTTCTTTCCGGTTGTGTAGCTGAACTGCTGTATCGGCTGGATCGAGTACTCCAACAGTACTTCCTTCCAGCCGCGCAGGTTTGGACTCGTCCAGTCGCCGTAGATGCGCTTTACGCTCGCAACGCCGTACTTCGCGATCTCCTCGAGAAGCCCGTCCACAATGGAGGGCTGCGCATTATCGGCGTCAACGAGAACTGCGAGTCTTTTCTGTAGAGGTTCTTGCATCATGCACCCCTATGGTAGTCTATCTCACGCAGCGACACAAGCACACGGCACAGACAAAAAGCGCGGCATACACGGAGCACGCGTGCCCGGTCACCAACTCATCTGTAGCTCAACCGGTTCGGAAGGCACCGGCAGACGAACTCGGGGGCGGCCGTCTGCGATCTGAAACTCAACCTCGCGGCGCGCCCCGGCGCCACCCACGAGCTCAAGGCGCAGGGTTTCGAGGCTCTCGGACGCGAGTCCGTGGATCGTGAGGCGGTAGGCGCGATACGGCGGCTCGTAACCGAGCTGCGCCGGCGCGATACGCAGCAGCGCGGCGCGAGCGCCGCCGGAGAGCTCGAACACGGTCTCGCGGTAGCGTCCGTCGTAGTGATCGTTGGTGACACCGTCGTCGTCGAACAGCACGCTTCGCGCCGGCCGATCGCCACCATGCAGGTACGCGGCGAGCTCGAGCTCGCCGCCGGCCTCGGCGGCCGCCGCGGTACTGGGCTGCGGCAGGCGGCGCGCGAGCACGGTCCCGGCGCGCACATAGACCGGCAGACGCTCGAGCGGGGTATCGACCACCACGTCGCGCTCTCCGCTGAGCCGCTCGTCGAGTTGCCGCGAATCGAGCCGGCGCTCATGGCGCAGATGCTCTCCGTCGGCGAGCTCGTACCACTCGCCGCGCGGGAGGTACACCAAGCGCCGCTCGGTCGCGGGTTGCAGAACCGGCGCCACGAGCAGCGCATCACCGCACATGAACTGGTCCCAGATCCTCCTGCAGCGCGGGTCGTCGAAGAACTCCAGCACCAGCGGGCGCATCACCGGCAGTCCGGTGCGATGAGCCTCCACAAAGCACGCGTAGAGATACGGCAGCAGACTGTAGCGCAACCGAATTGCGTCGCAGGCGATCCGCTCCACGCGCGGACCGAACGACCACGGCTCGTGGTCGCGGGTGCCGAGCGCGGTATGCCCGCGCATAAACGGGGTCAAGGCCGCAGCCTGCATCCACCGCGCAAACAGCTCAGGCTCGGCGTTGCCCTGAAAGCCTCCGACATCGGCGCCGACGAACGCAATCCCGGAAAGCCCCATGTTCAACAGCATCGGGATCGAGACCGCGAGGTGGTCCCAGCTGCTGTCGTTGTCGCCGGTCCAGACCGCCGCGAGTCGTTGAATCCCGGCGTAGCCCGCGCGCGTTAAAATGAACGGGCGTTCCTCGGGCTTGTAGCGCGCGAACGCGTCGGCGGTGGCGCGGCACATGAGGTTCCCGTACACGTTGTGGTAGTGATCGATCGAGCGCGGTCGGCCGTCGGCCTCGAGCACCACGTTCGAAGGCGGCGTAAAACGCGTGCGGTCGAAGAAATCGCCGGTAAAATCGGCCGGCTCGTTCATGTCGTTCCAGACGCCGTCTACGCCGTGGCGAAAGAGCTCCTGGTGCTGCTCCGACCAGAAACGCCGAGCCTCTCGCTTGGTGAAATCGGGGAACGCGGCCTCGCCCGGCCACACCTCGCCTCGATAGAGCGACCCGTCGGCGCTACGCGCGAAGACGTCGCGGCGCATCCCGTCGGCGAAGGTTGCGTACTCGGCATCGACCTTCACGCCCGGGTCCACGATCGTGACCACCCGCATCCCGAGACGGTGTAGCTCCTCTATCAGGCGATCGGGCCGCGGGAACCGTGTGGGATCCCAGGTGAAGACCCGGTACTCGTCCATGTAGTGGATATCGAGATACACCGCGTCGCACGGAATATCGCGATCACGGAATTGTTCGGCGATCGCCTGCACGCGATGGTCGGGATAGTAGCTGTAGCGCGATTGATGATACCCCAACGCCCACAACGGCGGCAGCAGCATCCGTCCGCTCAGCGCGGTGTAGCGCTTCACGGCATCGGCCGGGGTTGGGCCGGGGATCACGAAGAACGAAATCGCGTCGTCCTCGGCCGTGATCGTAACCGCAGACGGGTCGCTATCGGCGACATCGAACCAGGAGCGGCCCGGGAAGTCGAGAAACACGCCGTCGCACCGCCCGTTTCGGCTCTGCAGCAGCAGCGGGATCGACTGATACAGCGGATCGGTCGCGCCGCGCTGAAACGGATCGTCGGAGTTCCACATCTGATAGGTGCGGCCGCGCTT
>PUOW01000001.1 GCA_003552185.1 Spirochaetaceae bacterium | reverse complement strand
AAATTCGGGCTCAACGACGGAGGAGTCCTCGGCGTGGAGCAGGCGCAGACGCTCACCGCGGAGTTTCGCCGGATGCTCGAGTCGAGCGCCGAGCGCGGTGCCGCGGTGCGGAGAGCGGCCGAGGTGCAAGCCGAGGCGGTGCATTCGGTTCTTGGCGAGGAACAACGGCGGCACGCCGCCTCGGCGCGCGCGTACTACCGCCAGGCGCTGCGGCTGCTCGACCCCGGCGACCGTGGCACGGCGGAGCGTCTGCGCACTGCGTGTCGCAACGCGCCCCTCGCGGTCCTCGGCGAGCTCAACGGCAGCGCCCGCGGTCGCTCGATAGATCGCGAGGTTCTCGAGGAACTCGGGTGCGCCGTTGAGCTTCTAAACGCCGAGCCGGGGGCGGTGGTCCATCAAATCGTGCCGGAAGGCCCGGGGCTCGAAGACTGCCGCGCCGCGCTTGCCGAACGGGCGGCCGACCGGCGCGAGTTCCTGCTCGGTTACGTGCCGGACAACGACGGCGACCGCGGCAACCTGGTATACCGGGCGATCGGCGAGACACAGGCGCATGCGCTCGGCGCTCAGGAGGTCTTCGCGCTCGCGTGCTTCGGTGTACTCAGCGAGCTCGCGTCGCATACTGCCGGTGCATCGAGCGGTCGAGCCGGCACGGCGGTAGTAGTGAACGGCCCGACCTCGCTGCGCATCGAAGAGATCGCGGCGCGTTTCAAGGCTGCGGTATATCGAGCCGAGGTCGGCGAAGCAAACGTGCTTGCGTTGGCCGACCGTTTGACGGCCGAGGGCTACACGGTGCCGATCATCGGTGAAGGTTCGAACGGCGGTGCGATCATCCCGCCGCAGCGGGTGCGCGACCCGTTAACGATGTTGCTTACCGTGATAAAGCTGCTTCGTCACACCGAGTCCGAACCGGGTTCGCCGCGAGACATACCGGCGGTGCTCGCCGAGCTTCCACGCTGGACGACGACGAGCGCCTATGACCCCGAGGCGCTGTTGCGGTTGAAAACCCAAAACCATAATACCCTGAAGCGACGCTACGAGGAGCGGTTTCTGAGGCTCTGGAGCCGGGAGCAGAGCTGGTTTCGTGATAGGCTCGCCGCGGCGTCCTACGAACAACACAACTACGAAGGAATGAGCGACCGCGTGGGATTCGGTCCAGAGTTTCGAAGCGGCGCGCACGACGGTGGGTTGAAGCTCGTGTTTCGGAACACCGAAGGGGCCCCGGTTGCCTCGGTCTGGATGCGCGGCTCAAAACCGGAGCCGGTGATGAGAGTGATGGCCGAGGTGTGCGGTTCCGACGAACGCGCCGCGCGCGAGCTTTTGCAACTGCAGCGCGAACTCGTGCTGTCCGCCGACGGTTAGCGCCGACCCATCGCTCCCCTTCGACCGCGCCCACGCCCCGGCGTGCTCGCGCGCGCGGCATGCTCGCGCGCGCGGCGTGCTCATGCGCCCGGCTTGCCCAGCCCCCCGGCCCGGTGGAGTTCGGCCCGATCACGACGAAAGACGAAAAGAACCGCCTTTCTCGTGCTCTTCGCGAACCACGAAGCCTTCACGCTCGAGCGCCGCGAGCGCGTCGTCGGTTAGCTCGCGCGGGGCCGGCAGCTCGCTATAGAGCTGCTCGAGCGACAACGCCTTCTCGCCGCCGAGGGCACGCAGAATCTGGCCGCGCCGTTGGCGCCGCGAGCCCTCGAAGCGGCTTTGGCGCACGTAGTGCCGACTGCGGCGGTTGGCGTTGTCGCGGCTGCGCCTGCCGAGCGCCGCGCCGTAATCCATCAGCGCGTAGTACCACTGCCGCGGGTGATCGCGATCGAGCGCTGCCTCGAGATACGGAAGCAACTCACGGTCGTGAACGTGTCGGCGCTCGGGGAAAAACCAATGGAGCGCCGCACGCCGGATGTTGGTCTCGATGAACACAACCGGACGATTGTACACGAACGCCGCGAGCGACCCGGCGGTTGCGGCGCCGATACCGGGCAGCTCCCGCAGCTCATCCGCATCGGCCGGCAGTGTACCCTGGTGCTGCGCGAGCACAACCTCGGCGATTTGCTTCAAGTACCGCGCTCGACGGTTGTACCCCAGTCCCTGCCAACACTCGAGCACCTCGTGCAACGGAGCGCGCGCCAAGGAGCGAAACTCGGGGAACCGGCTCAAGAACTCGCGGTACTTCTCGCGCACTCTACCGGTTTGCGTCTGCTGCAGCATCAGCTCCGAGACGAGAATGGCGTAGGGGTCGCGCGTCTCGCGCCACTCAAAGCGACGCCCGTGCTCCCGGTAGTGGCGGTAGACCTCTTCGCGAAACCTTTCCGCCGAGTCTACGAGTTCTTCTCGCGCTTCTTGCGGGCCGTCTCGGCCTTGCGGCTGATCTTGTTCCATACGCCGGTTAACCCCATCGCCTTTTTGGCGGCAAGCAGCGTCGCCTGCTGCTGCTCGCGCATCTTGACGGTACCGTTGTAGATCACCTCATCGACAAAGCCGGTACGTGAAGCGACCTCGGCGCGCCGCTCGCGAATAGGGTCGAGGAAGCGGTTGAGTGCCGCGGCGAGCTTCTCCTTGACCTCCACATCGCCGACCGTCCCGGCTCGGTAGCGCTCGGCAAGCGCCTGAACTTCGTCTTGATTCGAGTTGAAGATCTCGTGGTAGATAAAAACCGGATTGCCCTCCACGGTGCCGGGTACATCGGCGCGCACGCGGTTGGGATCGGTATACATGCCGCGGACCTTCTTCTCAACGGTTTTGGGGTCATCGGACAACAGAATCGCGTTGTTGAGGGACTTCGACATCTTGCCGGCGCCGTCGGTGCCCACGAGCGTGGGTACATCCCCGATTAGCGAATCCGGAACCGGAAAGACCTCATCATACAGATAGTTAAACCGCCGCGCGATCTCGCGCGTGAGCTCAACGTGGCTCTCGTTGTCCCGGCCCACCGGCACGAGGTGCGCGCGCGGGCCGAGAATATCGGCACTCTGCAGCACCGGGTACCCGAGCAGGCCGAACGGCATCTCGGCGAGGTTCGCGGAGCTCGCCATGTCCTTTAGACTCGGCAAGCGCTGCAGTCGCGGAACCGTAACGAGCATCTCAAACAGAAGGTTCAGCTCGTAGGTTTCGTGCACCGCGCTCTGCAGGTATATCACCGAACGCTCCGGGTCGATCCCGCATGCGAGGTAATCGAGCACCATCTCGCGCGCATTCTCGGTGATCTCGGCTATCTCTTCCTTGCCCGGACGAGTGGTTAAGGTGTGAAGATCGGCGATGATGAAGTTGCATTCGTACTCGTTCTGCAGCTTCACTCGGTTTGCGATGGAGCCTACGTAATGCCCGAGATGCAGCTTACCGGTCGGGCGGTCGCCGGTGAGAATTCGTTTCTTTTCCATAGTGCCGTGTTGTCTAGCTGTCCTTGTTGTGTTCGTGGTTGTTGGTATGCACTGTGCCGCCGTTCGCGGCAAAACCGCGACGCGACCACGGGATCGAGCGCTTGCGTTGCTTGTAGTTTCCGGTTCCCATGAGTATGCCGACCGGCTCGAGCGCCGGAATGTTCTCGAACGTGATCTTCATCGCCACCGTAAGCGGCACGGCCAGAAACATGCCGATCGGGCCCCATAACCATCCCCAAAACAGCAACGAGATCAGAATAATGACCGGACTCAGGTTGAGGCTCTGCCCCACGAGTTTGGGATCCAGCACGTTGCCGATCGTAAACTGACTGAGCGCCATCGTGATCGCGGTTGCGATCACCGGGTTCCAGTCCGGGGCGAACTGCAACAACGCAAAAAGCACGCTCAGTACCGTGATTATGATCGAGCCGAGGTTCGGAATAAAGTTGAACAACAGCGTTAACACCGCCCAGACGAACGGGAAATCGACCCCGATGATGCTGAACGCAACGTACACAATTGAGCCTGTCAGTGTGCTGATCAAGAGTTTGACGCGCAGGTAACGGCCGATCTCGGCGTTGATATGCTCGAACACGATCGCGATCTTGCGGGTGGTGTGATCTTTCAAGGCTTGTGTGAGCTTAGATTTGAGATACGGTTTCTCGAGCAGCAAAAACAGCAAAAATACCAGCACGATTACCAAACCGCTTACGAAGCTCATGAAGTTGCCGGAGAGCGACAGAAGATAGACGCGCGCCGTACGCGTGAGATCGAACTGGTCGAGCACCTCGTCGGGCAGCTCGAAGCGGGTGGTCAAGTCGGTGAGGATCTCGATGAACCGAACCTGATACCGCGGGAACTCGCGCAGCAGCGCTTGCACACTCGAGTACAGAATCAACCCGATAAGAAAACCGAACGCAAGCACCATCACCAGCACGATCAAGATCGAGAGCCCGCGCGGCACATGCATCCGCGCAAGCAGCTGCACCACCGGCGCGACCAGGAAGTACAGCATCACCGCGATAACGAACGGTATGACGATCGTACCGGTGATTGCGAGCACCGACCCGACCGCAACAACGGCTATGGTGAATAGTAGAGCGGTGTTTACCTTCTGATGATCCACGGCGTTGCTACCGTATCAGAATTTCGGAGTTAATAGAAGCGCCGCCGGCCGAGAACGGGCGATAACGCACGAGAACTCGCCGCCGGCGGCGCCGCGATTACGCGTGGATCGGCCACCCCTCGGCGGTGCGCGCCGCTTCCATGACCGCCTCCGAGAGCGTCGGATGCGCGTGAACCATCGTGGCGATATCCTCGGGCAGCAGCTCGCCCTTCTTCGCGAGCAGCAACTCGTGCACCAGCTCGGTCGCATTGGCACCCACTACATGCCCCGCGAGAATCTCGTGCGTCTCGGCGTGGTACAGGAGCTTAACGATCCCTTCCGCCTGTTCCACCGCGACCGACTTACCGGCACCACGATACGGGAACACCGCCTTCTCGAACTCGAGCCCCAGCTCCTTAGCGCGCTGCTCGGTAGGGCCGAAGCTGCCGATCTCGGGAACGGTGTAGACCGCCGACGGCCCAAGCTCGTCGGGCAAGCGCGGCTCCACCTCGTGACCGGCCATGTGCTCGACCGCGATCTCGGCTTCCTTCATCGCCCAGTGCGCGAGAAGCGGGGTGTTTATCACGTCGCCGACGGCATAGATGCTGTCGACCGCGGTGCGATAGTAGTCCCCGACCTCAACGAAGCCTCTCTCGACCGTCACGCCGAGCTCCTCGAGCCCGAGTCCGGCGCCGTTCGGCGCGCGCCCCACCGCCACCAGCAGCTTGTCACAAGCGATCGACTCGCTCTTGCCGCCGTGCTCTATCGTGAGCGTGAGTTCTTTGTCGCCGCGCTCGAGCGCCGAGGCCTTAGCGCCGGTCAGCATCTTGATCCCACGGCTCTTGAACGCCTTCGCGATGACCTCCACCGCCTCGGCGTCTTCGATAGGGAGGACGCTCTCGAGCATCTCCACGACCGTGACCTCAACGCCGAACGCGTTCATTACGTGGGCAAACTCCATCCCGATCGCACCGGCACCGAGAATCACGAGCCGCTTCGGGAGTTCGGTCAACATCAGAATACCGGTGGAAGACAACACGCGTTCTTCGTCGAACTCAAAACCCGCCAGCTCTCGGGGTTGCGAGCCGGTGGCAACCATGATGTTCCGGCACGAAAGTTTCTGCTTACCGTCTACCGTTACTTCGTGCTTACCGGTGACGCGCGCGTCGCCGGAAATGTACTCGATGTTGTTCTTCTTGAGCAGAAACTGAACGCCCTTCGAAAGCTTGTCGGCCGCGGTGCGCGACTTCTTGTGAACCTTCTTGTAATCAAAGCCTGTGTAGTCGAGCTTGACTCCGAGTTTTTCGAGCTCGGCGCCGTGGCCAAACACCTCGGCTTGGTGGATCAGCGCCTTCGAGGGAATACATCCGACATTGAGACAAACCCCGCCGGGCTTGTCTTTCTCGATTACCGCGGCTTTGAGCCCCAGTTGCGCCGCTCGTATCGCCCCGACGTAGCCCCCGGGACCGGCGCCGATCACCACCAGGTCGTAGTCGTATCCTGCCATGCCGTACTCCTTAAAACAGAACCCGGTAGGGCTGTTCCATCATCTGCTTGAGATCGTTGAGAAACCGTGCACCGGCGGCCCCGTCGATCACGCGATGATCGCAGGAGAGCGTCATCTTCATGATCGGGCGCACCACCAAATCGTCTTCCTCGTCTACCACCGCAGTTTTTTGCGTTTT
>PUOW01000233.1 GCA_003552185.1 Spirochaetaceae bacterium | reverse complement strand
TTTACCTGATATACAAATCAGCCATCATAGCAGGATATAAGCCGGGTTACGACTGGGTTTGATGGTAGCAAGTTATTTAATAGAAAAGTATAGGTTTTATCTTGAAATATTTTTAAATTTGGGGATGGTAAAACCAATAATACCAGAGCCAATTATTCTTTTTTTGTCGAAAAAATATTGTTTAATAAAAAACTCCCACCATAGGCGGGAGTATAGGTAATTTTCTACCTTCGGCATATAGCCTTATTGTGATAAGATGTAAAACGGATTTTTAATCCTGTAACAAATATAAAATTGTTTTTATAGAAATCCAATGTATTTAACAAAATAATTTTCAATTATGGCTAAAATTTTAGGATTAGATTTAGGCACTAACAGCATAGGATGGGCTGTAGTGGAAAATGAGAACGGTAATTTTTCTTTTATAGATAAAGGGGTAAGAATTTTTCAGGAGGGAATTAAAATTGAGAAAGGAGTTGAAAGTTCAAAGGCGGCAGAAAGAACTGAGTATAGGAGTGCCCGGAGATTAAAGTTTCGTAGAAAGCTAAGAAAAATCGAAACCTTAAAAGTGTTATCTGAGCATGGTTATTGCCCTGAATTAACTAAAGATGAGCTAAATAACTGGAGATATAATAAAGTTTATCCCTATAATTTGAGTTTTATTAATTGGTGGCGTACCAGTGAAGAAGAAAATAAGAATCCTTATTATTACAGAAATTTAGCGGTTTCAGAAAAACTTGATTTATCGAATGAGTTTAATAAGTATATTATTGGAAGAGCTTTTTATCATATAGCTCAGAGAAGAGGTTTCCTCAGTAACAGGCTGGAAGGCACAAAAGAAAGTGATGGTGCCGTTAAAAAGAGTATTGAAGAAATAAGCAAAGCAAAAGGAGATAAAACCTTAGGGCAGTATTTTTATGAAAAATACCTTAATGGTGAAAAAATCAGGGACCAATATACACACAGGGAAGATCATTATTTAGAAGAGTTTAATAGAATCTGTGAAGTACAGCAATTGCCTGATGATTTTCGCAAAAAACTTTACAATGCAATTTTTTATCAAAGACAATTAAAATCTCAAAAAGGACTTATAGGCAAATGTGTTTTTGAACCAAAAAAACATAGGTGTTCAGTTTCACATCCGCTATTTGAAGAATACAGAATGTTATGTTTTGTCAACAATATCCGGATAAAAACGCCAAATGATGAGAAAATGCGACCTTTAAATAACTCTGAACGAGAAAAGGTTATGGCAAGATTTTACCTGAAAAGAGATTACTTTCCATTTGAAGATTTGGCAAAGCAATTAGCACCTAAAAACCAACACAAATATGTTAATGACAGAAACAAAAATCCCGAAGATTACCAGTTTAATTATAAAATGAATACTACTGTAAGTGGTAATCCTGTTTCTGCAAAATTCAGGAATTGGTTTGGATATGATTTTTATAACTTAAAAATTGAGCATACCAGGAAAAAGGATAATAATACTTCACATATTGATTTTAATGATGTGTGGCATGTTTTGATGACTTTTAATAGCGAAGATAAACTAAAGGAGTTTGCTAAAGATAAACTAAAGCTTAATGATGAACAAATCAAGGAGTTTGCTAATAATACACATCTGAAAAAAGAATATTCATCTTTAAGCTTAAATGCAATTAAAAAGATACTGCCATATTTGCGGGAGGGGTTGATATATTCACATTCTGTTATATTAGCCAACATGATAGAAGCACTTCCTTCCAATGTTTGGAACAATCCCAATAAACGTAATGATATCTCTCAAAAAGTTAAAGAAATAATACAAACTCAAAATGAAGAAAAAGCAATAACAGAAATATTAAACGGCATAATAAAAAACTGCAGGGAAAGTGGTGAATGCTGGAGTGAAGAAGCAAAAGAGTGTTTTAGAAAGGATATAGTAAAAGGATTGAAAGCCTATTATGGTGAAAAAACTTATTCGACACTCCCGGAAGAAGAAAGAAGCAGAATTGAAGAAAATGCTATGGAAATGCTCAGGAAGCAAATGCAGAAAAATTTTGATAGGGGAGAGTTTCTGAAAATTAAAACCATTGATGACAGGGTAAGAGAATATTTAATAAATAATCATGAAGTTGATGAAGAAAAACTACATAAAATCTATCACCCATCTGCTATAGAAATATATAAGCCCAGTAAAGCAGGTAAAGATGGAAAGAAATATCTGAATAGCCCTATTATTTCATCAATTCGAAATCCTATGGCTATGAGGGCTCTACATCAATTAAGGAAAGTAATCAATGAGTTGATTAAAAACGACATAATTGACGAAAATACAAAAGTTAATATTGAAATGTCACGGGATTTGTTAAATGCTAATGAACGAAAAGCATTACAAAGATGGCAACGTGACAGGGAAAATGACAGAAAAGAATATGCACAAAAAATAAAAGAGCATTACGAAAAGCAAAGTTTAAATATTGAACCAAGTAATGATGATATTCTAAAGTATCAGCTATGGGTTGAGCAAAATCATAAATGTATATATACCGGCGAAGAGATAGGGCTAAGTGAATTTTTAGGGGCAAACCCCAAATATGATATTGAGCATACTATCCCACGTAGCTTATCTTATGACAATTCTCAAGAGAATAAAACATTGTGTAATAACAGATTTAACAGGAGTACAAAGAAAAATAAAATCCCTTATGAGTTATCAAATAGTGAACAAATACAACAAAGAGTTGATGATTTATGGAAAAGTAGAATAGAAGAACTTGATAAGCAAATTGAGCAGGCGGTTCGACAATCAAGGTCTGCTGCTGATAAAGATGCTAAAGACGGGGCTATTCAGAAACGGCACAGGTTGTCATATGAAAGGAATTATTATCGAGATAAACGTAACCGGTTTTTTATGAAAGATGTGCCTCAAGGTTTTAAAAACAGTCAAATAGTTGATACAGGAATAATTGCAAAATATTCCAGGTTATACTTAAAAACGGTTTTTAACAAAGTATATACAGTAAAAGGAATAACGGTTGCTGACTTTCGAAGTATTTGGGGGTTGCAAAATGAATATAAAAAAAAAGAAAGGATAAACCATGTGCACCACTGTATTGATGCTGTTGTAATCGCCTGTATGACTAAGGAGAATTATGAAAATTTAGCAAAATATTATCATGACCGAGAGGATAGTTTTGTTAAAAATGATGATTCAAAGCCTTTTGTAAAAAAGCCATGGAAAACTTTCACAGAGGATGTGAAAAAACTGGAAGACGAGATATTTGTTTCTCATTATACCCCAGATGTTTTAACTAAAACAACCAAGAAAAAATTTAGAAAAAGAGGGCAGATTGTTAAAAATAAGCAGGGCAATCCAATATATCAGAAAGGGGATACTGTGAGAGGAAGTTTGCATAAAGAAACTTTTTATGGTGCAATAGAAAAAGAATTTACTAATAGGACAGGTGAGAAGGAAAAGCAAGTGAAATATGTACTTAGAAAACCTATAAGTGATATAAAAGATGAAAATATAAAAAATATAGTTGATGATAAAGTACGTAAAATTATAGAAGAGGGTAGAAAACAGGAGAAAGTGCTTAAAAGAGAAATTGATAACTTAAAAAAGAAGCTTGCTAAAACTGAAGAATATGAGAAAAAAGAATTAAACTCGAAAATTGAAAAAATACAAAATAAAATAAATAACCTGTATTCTTTGCCGAATAAAAACGGAGAACCTATACCGATAAAAAAAGCTAGAATATATACGCCAACAGTTACCAATCCAATAAAATTGAAGCCACACAGGGATAAAGCTAAAAATAACCCGAAATCTTATAAAGAGAATTATCATGTTGAAAATGACGGAAATTACCTGATGGCTATTTATGAGGGGAAAGATGCAAACGGCAAAATAGAAAGGGATTTTGAAATAATAAATAATCTGGAAGCCGGTGAGTTTTTTAAGTATTCAACACAAAGAGAGCTGAAAGCACAGGGGATATCAGGTTATGAAGGGTTAATTCCTGAATCAAAAACAAGCAGCAAAATAGAATTGCCATTAAAAGCTATAATCAAAATCGGCACAATGGTCATATTTTGGGAGAACTATCCTGAGGAAGTTTGGGAGCTCGATTATAATGATTTGAAGAAAAGACTTTATAAAGTAACAGGACTGAGTTATCAAAGAATTGTTCGTAGGACAGGTAAAATAAATAATTATGCAACAATAGTTATGCGTTTTCATCAAGAGGCTAAACAATCTTCAGATTTAAAATTACAAGATGGTGCTTTTGTTTATGATGAAGAATATAAGGCAAAACGTAAAGTCAATCACAATCAGTTTAACGTAATTATTGAAGATGTTGATTTTAAATTAACATCATTAGGTAAAATTATACCTATTACCAAATAAATTATGATGCTATGCTTAAACGAACACTCTTTTTTTCCAATCCTTTTAGGTTGAGCTTAAAAAACAATCAGTTAATAGCTAAGTTAAAAGATATTGATGAGCATCTTTCTGCTCCTATTGAGGACATTGGCTTTATTGTTTTGGATAATATGCAGATTAGTATTAGTTTACCTTTGTTAGAGGCTTTAGTTAAAAATAATGTTGCTGTGGTTTTTTGTAATTCAAAGCACCATCCACATTCAATGTTGCTGAACCTTGATGGCCATAATACACAAACGGAAATATTTAGAAATCAGATTGAAGCTAGCTTGCCATTAAAGAAAAACTTATGGAAACAAACAGTGGAGGCGAAAATAATTAATCAGGCAAAATTACTGGAGTTGCTTCACATAAACAGTTCGGATGTTTTATATTTTTCAAAAAATGTAAAGTCGGGCGACTCTGAAAACATGGAAGGAGCAGCTGCCCGTATTTATTGGCGAAAGCTTTTTGGTAAAAGCTTTATTCGTGAAAGGTATGGCGATTATCCCAACGATCTTTTAAATTATGGTTATATTGTTTTACGCGCCGCAGTTGCAAGAGCTTTAGTCGGCTCTGGTTTATTACCTTCTTTGGGCATTCATCATAAAAATAAATATAATGCATATTGCCTGGCAGATGATATAATGGAACCATATCGTCCTTTTGTTGATCGCAGAGTTTACAACATTTACAATCAAAATTCCGAGCCAGAATACCTATCTAAGGAGCATAAAGCTGAGTTATTAATGGTTTTGACTGACGATGTGTTAATAAACAAAAAAATAAAGCGACCTTTAATGGTAGCACTTTCACAAACAACAGCGTCATTGGTAAAGTGTTATTTAGGTGATACTAAATCTATTAAGTATCCTTATTTGCTATAATATGAAACAACTGAGATTAAATGCGTATCATATAATGTGGTTATTTGTGTTTTTCGACTTGCCAGTTACAACAAAAGTAGAACGTAAAGCTGCTGCAGGCTTTAGAAAAAAATTGCTGAAAGACGGTTTTACAATGATGCAGTTTTCTGTGTATATAAGGCATTGTGCAAGTCGTGAATCAGCAGAAGTGCATGTCAAACGTGTAAAATCTTTTATACCTGATTACGGACAGGTAAGTATTTTGGGAATAACAGACAAGCAATACGGGAATATCCTAAATTTCTGGGGTAAAAAGGCGCAAGAAATGCCTCCAGGTCCTAAACAACTTGAGTTATTCTGACTTATAATTATGATCTTTGAAATATTGGCTTAAAGTAGTATTTTTACACTGATAAACCACTTCACAGTAGCAATATGTTTGTTTTTTTTGTGTAAAAACATTCTGTAAGCTTTGGTATTCAAGGCTGTTTTAGCGCTATGTTGTGGTTTGATGTAAAAATGGAATGATAAACAACTAATTTCTTGAAATTGTTTCCAGTTAGCTAGTTGTGGTTTGATGTAAAAATGGAATGATAAACAACGCTTAATTGGCGTATCAATCAATACGAAAGTTGTGGTTTGATGTAAAAATGGAATGATAAACAACTGACAGACTATACAAACACCATTGCCACTAGTTGTGGTTTGATGTAAAAATGGAATGATAAACAACAATCTAAGATATGGGTGGAAACGATATTGGTTGTGGTTTGATGTAAAAATGGAATGATAAACAACAATAGGTGAGGTGTTGAAAGCAAATGGAAAGTTGTGGTTTGATGTAAAAATGGAATGATAAACAACGGACGTGGATATCTACATTGACAGATGTTTGTTGTGGTTTGATGT
>PUOW01000358.1 GCA_003552185.1 Spirochaetaceae bacterium | reverse complement strand
TCGGCTTTCGCCGTTAGTCGCGGTTGAATAGGTGATACTCCTCGGTACTCGAGCGCTTCGCGAGATACATCGCTTGATCTGCGTGGCGCAGCAGTCCGTCTGCGTCTTGTTCGTCGTCCGGAAACAGCGTGACCCCGAGGCTTCCCGAAACCTGTACCGTGCCGAGATCGAGCGTGATCGGGGCCTTGATCTCGGTAAGGATGCGCTCGGCGGCCAGAACGCAGTCGGTCTCGTCCTTGATCCCAAGCAGCACCACAACAAACTCGTCGCCGCCGATGCGCGCCGCGGTATCGCCGCCGCGCAGCACACCCTGCAGTCGTTGGCCCACCGCCTTCAGCACCTCGTCGCCGACCTCGTGACCCCAGCGGTCGTTGATGGGCTTAAACTCGTTCAAATCGAGCAACGCCACCGCCATCAGCCGGCCGCTGCGCCGCGTCTGCGCCATCCCTTGACTGATGCGGTCTTCCAGCAGTCTTCTGTTTGGCAGCCCGGTAAGCACGTCGTGGTGGGCCAGCTGCGTGAGCTCCTGCTCGTGTTGGCGAGCGAGCGTTACGTCCGAGAACACCACAACATAATGGCTGAGATCGCCGGAGGGTGAGCGCGTGGTGGTGATCGAGGTGAGCTGCGGATAGAGCTCGCCGTTTTTGCGCCGGTTCCAGATATCTCCCTTCCAATGACCGTCGGTTCGAAGCGCTCGCCACATCGCGTCGTAAAACGATTTGTCGTGATACCCCGAAGACAGAACCTCGGGCGTTTTGCCCAGCACCTCGTGCGCGCTATAGCCGGTGATCGCGGTGAACGCAGGGTTCACGCGAAGGATGCGGTTATCGGCGTCGGTGACAAAGATGCCGTTATGCACCGTTTCAAACACCTGCGCGGCAAGCTGCAGATCCTCGGCCGCAACGCAAGACCATGCGGCCCATGCAAGCTTGCTCGCAACCGGGCCGAACGCCCGCTGAAACGACCCCGGCAACGGAGCCGAGTGGCGAATTATCACCAGCAGCCCGAAGTCTTCCAGCCGAAAGACATGCACAAACACATCGGCGACCGCGGTAACAAACGGCAGGTCTTCCTCACGGCCGGCGAGTAGGTCGTAGATCTCGCCCGGGTTCCACTGCGTCATGAACTCGCGGTAGGCCCGCTGCAGCTCGAGGTTGTCGGGTATCGTCGCGATCGGGGTAAACTCCGCCGCCTTCGAGGCATCCTCGTCCTGCAGACGGCGAATCACCAGCCCGCCGCTGCAGTTGAGCAAGCGCAGGATCTTGCTTAAGACGTCGTGCGTCATTTTCTCGAGCTCGAGCGAGCCGTTTAGGCCCAGGGTGATCTCGAGCAGTATCTCGGTCTCTATGGTGGACGGGCAGCCGAGAGGAGCAGCCGCCGGCCGTTCAGGCAACCGCTCGCGCCGCTCTACACCGCCGCCGCGAGGCGGCTTGGAGCTGAGAAGCCCCACCACCGAGGTCTTGTTGTAGAACTCTAGAAACTCGCGCCGGCTGTTTGCGATCTCGCCGAGCGTTAAGGCGCCGATCATCGGCACCCGGTCCGAGACCACCTCGAGCTCGCGCTTGAACTCGGAGCCCATGAACAGCACGCGCGAGATGCAGTCGAAAAACACCCGCAGATCGAAACCGGCAGGGTTGCCGAGAGACTGCAGCGCGCGTTCATTGGCCTCTTGCGCGGCGTCGATGAGCTCCTCGGTCTCGCCGCGCATGAGGTGCACAAACGCTCCGGTGGGAACCTCGCCGACACACACCAGCCCCTCGTCGGCGTCGAGCGAGAGCGGGTCGCGAATCACGGTCTCGGACTGCAGCTTATGCAGCCCAAACGGATGCGCCTTCGCGATATCGAAGAAGTTCTCCTCGGTGAACGACTCGCCGCAGCCTTCCTCGATGAGCTCGCGGTACACCTCGAGCGCGGGCCTGTGGTCGAGTCGGTAGACCACGTTGCGGTCGGAGCGGGTAACCTTCATCGGCTCCGAGATCATGTCCCATCCGTGAGCCACCCCTACCCCGCTATTGAGATTGAGATACGCCAGTACCGCCGCGTCCTCGAGCAGCCCTTCATTGGTGAAGATGCACGGCTTCTGCTCCAACGAGAGCGAGCCGCACCCGCCGCCGAGATAGTTCATCTCGAGCCCGTATTGCTCGAACAAGGCGTCTATCAAGGCAGATATGCGGCGCGCCATGCCGTCGACAAACACAAACATGCTGCCGCCGAGCGAGCTCCCGGCGAGATACCCGTCGAGCTCGAGCGCAAAATCGCGTGCCGGATCGCTCAGTGAGCGCAGGATATGCAGATCGGCCGGCGCGGGCAGCGGCAGCACGATGCTTCCGCGGTTGAGTTTTTCGTGCTCATGGATGATGCCCGGGAACGTGCCCCCAAACAGCGGCACCGACACCTCGCGAAGCACCGGATTGAGCTCCTCGGGAGTGAATTCATTCTCGTCGCAGCTTAGCACCATGATTGCGTGCGCATCGGGCATCTGCTGCGCCTGCTCGATAATCCCCTGTACGCCTTCGATTGTGCCTTCGCGGTCCAACAAGCTTTGCATTTCTGCACTCCCGTCGTTCTTGCTTCTTACCGAGATAGTTGCAATAACCGTGCCGGGCCGGCGATCACCACCGCTGCGAAAACCGCTAACTATCTGTGCAGCAGCTAATTATAAGAACGATTTCCGGATGAAAAGGCGGGCGAAAGCCGGCCGAGCACCGGTTTTCGGCCGCCGGATGAGCGCACCACAGCACGCAAAAGGACAGCCTCATTCGATACAAGACACGCGATATGGTAGGCGGGCTATGGCCGGCGGAACCTGCCGGCGGTGGGCCGTGGGGGGTGGCCGGCGGGCGGCGGCGCGGGGGCCTCACTCGGGCGCGATCAGCTCAACAGTGGGGAAGTAGGTATGGTAGCGGCCACGGTCGCGAGAGAGGATAACGAGACCCAAAACTGCCGCTCGCGCCCCAATATAGAAATCGTGCAAGCGAGATCTCGCTATAGATGATTGGATTTATGTATAGCGTGGTTCGCGCACCGTACTGCGCCAAGGCGTTCTCAGACCGGTTGCCCCAGTGTGGGTCGTCCAGAAACACATCCAGAATGACGGTCGAGTCAACCAGAACTCCCTTCATTCCTCCGATCTTGTTAACGCCATTATTTTCGGTGGTCATCTTTACCGTTGCAGCCCCGCGCAATCCTGCGACCCTGGACATGGAACCCGGCCCACCGGTATCTTCTCGCTTCTGCAGGACCACTCGCCCCTCTTCCTCAACAAACTCCACCTCGCTCGAAGGGCCTATGCCCAGTTTATCGCGAATGTGTCGCGGTATTGTGACCTGACCTTTGGTAGTAACTCTCATACCGCCTCCTGCATTAATGCGTATTACAGTAAAGGTAGTAATACCCGCCCCGGGAATCGTCAAAGGCAGGAGACGTACCGAGGACTCGGTATTGAAAGCCGGCGTAGGCGCGAACGCGGGCGCATTTTGAGCTATAATGCAGGGAAGATACACACACGGGAGCGTATGGAACACAACGCCGGGCTGTCCGGCGCCGAGAAACGGCGCGGGCGTCGGATCTTCAACGCGTTTGCGGTCGTAAACTCTTTCTCATTCTTGCTGCTGTCGGGCAACATGATCACGCTGTTTGCGCTGCGCCTTGGGGCGAGCAGCGCCTTGATCGGGGTGCTTGCATCCTTCCCCTACGTGGCGTTTTTCTTCATGGTGCTCGGAAAGCGCCTGGTGCGGCGCTTCGGGGTGGTGAAGCTCTTTGGGCACGCCTGGCTCGTGCGCTATGTCTTGATGCTCCCGGCGGTGGCGATACCGGCGGTGGCGGCGCTGGTGAACCCCGGCGCGGCGCTGGGCTTACTCGTGGTGTGTACGCTTGGGTTTCACGCCGCGCGCGGCGTCGGCATGATCGGAGAGAGCCCCACCATGGCGGCGCTCTCGGCGGGGCGCGATCGCGGCGAGTATGTCTCGCGCTTTCAGATCACGGTGGCGGCGGTCTCCATCGTGACCGGGCTCGCGATCGCGGCGCTGTTGGGCGCCCGGGCACCGCTCACGCGGTACGCGCTGTTTGTGGGGGCCGGAATTGCGGCGGGCTTTGTTTCGGCGGCGCTGGTGTACAAGCTGCCGGAACCGGCTGCAACGCGCGCCGGCGCCGGGCGGCCGTTGTTCGAGACCATCGCCGAGTCGCTGGTGCACCCAAACTTTGCGCGCTTCATCGCCGGCTTTGCGTTCTACGGTGTGCTCACCGGTATGGGCCGCAGCTTCCTGATTGTGTACGCCAAGCAGGTGTACGCGCAGTCCGACAGCATGGCGATATTCTTCACGGTGGTAGGAAGCTTAGGGGCGGTCTGCATGGGCTACCTCGCGCGTCTCTTGATAGACCGCCTCGGGGCCAAGCCGATCTATCTGTTCTTTATCGCCCTGTACGCGCTGAGCCTCATCCCGGCGGTGATCGCCCCGCCGCTCACCGGCACCGCGCTGGTGGTGTTTCTCTCGGTGCTGTTCTTCTTTGCCACGATGGGCTTCACCGGGGGCGAGAACTCGGCGCAGGTGTATTTCTTCGGCCTGGTAGACCCGCGCGATCAACTGAACCTCGGCATTCTGTACTTCTTGACGCTCGGCGTGGGCGGAAGCGCCGGTGCGCTGCTCGGCGGCGGGCTGCTCGATGCGCTGCCCGCGCTCGGGGTGCCGGCCGGCGCCCCCGCCTTCCGCGTGTTCTTTACCTTGATGGCCGCGGCTCTTGCGCTGGTCTTTGTGTTCAACAGCAGGCTCCAGCGCCGCGGCGCGCGCCCGTTTCGAGACGCCTTCGGCGTGATGTTCTCGATCCGAGACCTGCGCGCGATGACGCTGCTGCATCAACTCGACCAGCCGCACTCCATCAGCGAGGAGCGTCGCCTTATTCGGGGGCTCGGCGAGTCGCACTCTAATGTATCGCTCGAGCAGGTGGTGGAGCGTCTCACTTCGCCGAGCTACGAGGTGCGTACCGAGGCGCTCGCGGCGCTCGAGCAGCTACCGCTCAACCGCGAGGCCGAAGACGCGCTCATCGATCATCTTACCGCCCACGAGTTCACCACGGCGTTTTTCGCCGCGCGCATCGTCGGCACGCTGAAGGTTGAGCGCGCGCGAGCGACGCTTCGAAAGACGATGTACTCAAACGATCACCTCCTCGCCGCTCGCAGCATGGTGGCGCTCGCGCAGATCGACGAACGCCGCGCGATCTCCGATATCGAGACGGTGCTACGCGTGAGCGATCACCCGATGATGACGATACACGCCGCGATGGCGCTCAAGCAGTTCGGCGACACCGGATCGCTTCCGGTGCTGCTTCGCCGCGTCCACCAGGAGGCCTCCACCCCGTACGTTCGCGACGAGTTGGTGCTCGCGATGGTCGGCATCCTGGGGCACCTCGACTGGTTCTTCCCGATCTACTCGCGGTTCTTGGAAGACCGCGCTGCCGGCGTCGATGAGCTCGAACGCTACCTCGAGGAAGAACGCCGCCGCACCGACTGCGCCGGCCGCGTGCCTGCCCTCAACGCAATGCTCGCGGCACTCGCGCGCGGCCCCCAGGGCACGGCCACAGCCCCCGGCCCCGGGGGACCCGAGGCGGCCGGCGCGGCCCCCGCGGCCGGCGACGGGCCGGGCTCCGACACCTCCGCAGCCGACGCGCCTGCGCCCGGCGCGCCCCCGACACCCGACGCGCCGGTGCCTCCCGCTCCGGTGCCCGAGAAGCCCGCGGAGTTCGTCTCACCGGTTACCCCGGCGCCGCGGCACGCCGGCGAGGAGGGCGACGACGCGCAAGCCACCCCGGAGGTGCACGGGTTTGTGGGGCAGGCGCGAGCGCTGTTTGAGGAGTTTGCGGCGGCCAATGAGCGGCAGGCACGCTCGCACAGCGCCCGGCTGGTGCAGGCGGTGCTCGCCGACGACGGCCTCGCCGGCTTCGCGCGTCTTCAAATCATGGCGGCGGCGCTGTTGATTAAGCTGTACTGCGGTACGCAAAAGCGCGCCGGCTTTTTCGCGCGCTTGTTCGGCCGCCGACGCTGACCTTCGCCGGGCGCGACCCGCTAGGGTTTATTACTGACACGAGTCTTGTGGATGCGCCCTCAGCAGAGCATATGCTGAGGCGGCCGCAACGCCCCCGGCACCCGCTTGGTGCTCACCGATCCGGTTTTCGTATTCACCACCGGCGGATTCTC
>PUOW01000376.1 GCA_003552185.1 Spirochaetaceae bacterium | reverse complement strand
CGTTCGCTCGACGCGTTCGAGCAGGTTGCGAAACGCGTGAGCTCGTAGCCGCCGCGAGTTACAGTGCGCGCAGCAGGTCGTAGTACATCAGGGCCGCCTCAACAACCTGCCGGCGCTCAACCGACTCGTCCTCGCGATGCGCTTTCTCGAGCGAGCCGGGGCCTAAGATCACCGGCCGCACGCCGTGGTCCCAGAAGATAATGGCGTCCGAATCGCTCGGGAAGCGCGATGTGCGCCACTCGCGGCCCTGCGCCGGGTAAATCCGGCGCAGGGTCTCGGGAAACGGCCCCTTTTCCGGCAATGCGTATCCTGAGCGGATCGTCACGAAGCTCAGCAGTTCCTCGATATCCTCGTTCGGGAACAAGGCGCGAACGAACTCCTCGACCTCGTAGATCATGGTGCCGGCGGGGTACTGCGGCGGCAGATGCAGATCGAGCCAGGCCTCGCAGTAGTCCGGCACCACGAATCCCGAGCGCGCACTCAGCACGTCGCGAATGTTAAAAATGACGTCGCTGCGCTCGGACTGCAGGTAATCGGTGAGCTTCAGCAGGGCGCTCAGCATCGCGTGCACCGCGTTTACGCCTTCGGCGGCTTGCGACGCGTGCATTCGCGTTCCACGCGTCGTGAGCTTCGCCTCGATATAGCCGTAATGCTCGAAGCAGGGAATGAGGCTCGTGGGTTCGCCTACCACGGCCCAAGAAAACTGATACTCCTCGAGGAGCGCCTCGGTGCCGTCTCCAAGCTCTTCCTCGCCCACCACGAGCGCCAGGCAGGCCGGGGGCAGCTCTCCGGTATCCTCGAAATACGCCTGGAACGCCTCGATCATCGCGGCGCAGCCGCCTTTCATATCGCTGGTTCCAAGCCCAAACAGCTCCTCGCCCTCGCTATAGAACTCATAGTTCTGGTAGTCGGACGCCGCGACGGTGTCGAGATGTCCGGTGAAGCACACGCTCGGCTCCTCTCCCGGCGGCATCACGACCACATTCTCGCGGTCGGTCTCCACCTCCAGCAACTCCGGCCGAAATCCGGCGTTGCGAAGATACTGCGTGACAAACTGCGTTACCTCGAGCTCTTTGCCGGTGGGGCTGTAGATGTTCACCATCGACTCGAGCAGCGCTTCCAGACGCTCGGGCTTGATCGCCATGCCTTCAGCATCGCCAAACCCCGCGCCGGGGTCAAGACCGCTTCCGAAGCCTCCCAAGCTCCGGTTGCACGCGCGCAGCGGGGAGTTTCACGGTATCTCGAGCCCCGGAATCTTTGCAGAACCTTGGCATAAGGTTGACACAGCATGAATCTTCATCGTGTAACCTTAAGATGAAGCTTGAGAGAGCAGCAAGCTACAAGCTTTCAAGGAGGAGAGAAATGAAGAAGCTACTTACTCTTGGTTTTATTGTGTCGGCTTTGGCCCTTGTCTTTGCCGCTTGTGAGCCGGTAGACGAGGAAATGCTCGAAGAAGACCCCATGATGGAAGAGGAGATGAACGACGACTTCTAGGTCTCGTCATTACTTCCGTCACACCCAAATCATAACACAATGATTTGAGACGAAACACCCGTTCGGGTTCCGAGCGGGTGTTTTTTGTGCCTAAAGCCGCTCACGCATAACCAGGCTCACGGCAGGATTGAGGACTCCCTAGCGATGAACTCCGGCTGCGCGAAGAACGTCATCGGCAGGTTTCGCGGTTCGGCGAGGCGGAGCATCATCGCCTGCACCGCCAGATCCCCGATATGGTCGCAGGGCTGGTGAAACGTCGTGAGCGGCACCTGCGCGTAGCGCGTGTACTTAACGTCGTCAAACCCCACCAAGCGCGCGTGGTCGGGGATGCGCACGCCGAGGCGCAACAGCGTATGCATCAGTCGCACCGCGGTAAGGTCGTTGGCGCAGATAATGTTCTCGGCGCCCGAGTCCAGCACCCCTCGAACAAACTCAGCATCTTCCGGGTCACCCACGTGAACAAGCTCGGGGCCACAGTCCAGCCCGGCGTCGTGCAACGCTTGCTTGAACCCCCGGATGCGCATCTCGACCGTCAGCGCGGAGTACGGAAGATGTAAGTAATCGACCCGCGTGCACCCCTGTTCTATGTAGTGCTGCGCCGCGAGATACCCGCAGCGGACGTTGTCGATGCCGACCAGATCAAAAGCGCTGCGCTGCGGGAACGAGACAACGTCGGAGTCGATCAACACGATCGGCAGCTCGGCCGCACGAAATATCTCGATCATGCGCCGGTTAACCTCGGCGGATTCGGGAAAGAACTCGAGCGGAACCAGAAACACGCCCGCCACCTCGTCGCTAATGTAGCGGCGGCAGGTCTGTTCAAGCTCCGCGCCGAGCGCCTCGCCGATGCGCGCGTGCGAACCGCTCCATAATAGGCTGTAGTCGAAACGGTGCGACAGCTGCGCGATTCGGGCGCAGATCGGCTCGAAGATCTCGGTGGTGCCGAGCAGCGGAATCACGAGACCGAGCCGTAGACTACCGGCGCCGGCGTCGCCTTGCCTGCCGTTGTCTCCTTTTACGAAGCTTCCGGCCTTGTGGCGCCGCTCGATATAGCCCTGGTGCTGCAACGCGTTGAGTGCTTTGGTAACGGTAGGCCGCGACACCCCGAACTCCCGCACGAGCTGCATCTCGGTGGGCAGGCGCTCGCCGGGCTCGAGCCCGCCGCCTTGAATGCGTTTGAGAAGCTCACTATAGACACGCTCCGCCTTCTTTCCCATTGCTTCGGTTCCTCAACTCAATGATTGAGCCATTGTAAGCCCAATGCAATGTTTTTGCAAAACATTTTTGTTGACACTGCAGCAACCTATGGTAACATGAAACTAACAAAAACTGAGTGGATGCTTTTACATTCACGCAAAGGGAGGAGCAGATGAGACGAGTTTCCGTGCGTGTCGGTATCGCGCTGCTGACGCTGTTTGTGTTTGCAGTGCCGTTTGTGATTGCCGGAGGCGCCCCAGAGGCAGACCCCGATGAAGTCACCTTGCGCATCGGTGAACACCCCGGGCCCCATATTGAGGCGATGGAGGAGTACTTCATCCCGCGTTATGAGGAAGAAACCGGTATTAACATTGAGATGGAGGTTCTGCCGCCCGATCAGGTATGGCAGCGCTTCATGCTCGATGCACCCGAAGGCGACTGGGATATAGGCTACCACAGCCCAGGCTGGTTCGGCTATTTCTACGAGCATGTAGCCGACCTCACGCCGCATATGGAGCGCCACGGCTTCGATCCGTACGCGGAGTATTCTCAAGCGGTTATCGATTCTCACATGACCAACGAGATGCTGCGCCCCGGCGAGATCATCGCGATCGCTCGCAACCCGCAGACGCCGTTCTACATCTATCGCACAGACTGGTTCGAGCATCCCGATGAGCGCGAGGCGTTCGAGGCCGAGTACGGCCGCGAACTCGCACCGCCCGAGACCTGGGAGGAGCTCTACGATATCGCCGAGTTCTTCACTCGCCCGGCGGGCGAGACCGTAGCGGGCGAGACGCTCGAGGAGAATCTCTACGGATACTCCGCGTCGGTAAGCGAGCCCGGCGGCATGGCGCGAGCGTTCCTCGCGATCGTGTACTCAATGGGCCTCGACGGCTTCGATGATGAGTTTCAGACCGATCTCGACGACCCAATTCTGCTGGAGGGTGTCGAGTACTGGACGCGACTGATTCAAGACACCTTCCCGGAAGACGCAACGACCTGGGACTTTCTCGAGCACCTCGATTTCTTCGCACAGGGCCGTCTCGCAAGCGCCGAGCTCTGGCCGGAGGGCGTTCTCTCGGCTGAGTCGGGCGAAGCCGAAGGCAACATCGGCTACGCGCCGTTCCCGCAGTGGCCCGGCAACCGGGCGGACCTGCCGATCGGGCGCTCGTTCATCGGAGGCGGCGGCGTTCTGGTGTTCGATACGCCGAATCAGGAGCACGCCTACGACTTCCTCCACTGGATGCTGGTAGAGAACGCGGCGGAGCATAACCGCCGCACCGCGATGTTCGCGCTTGAAGAGACCTTCGAAGACCCCGACGTTCTCGCCGAGTACGATTTCTACGACGAGTTCCTGCCGGTGTTCCAGGAGCAGATGGAGTACGCCTTTCCGCGGCAACCGATCGCCGAGTGGGGCGAGGTTATGTACACCCCGGTCGGGCAGTTTGCCGCAGACGTAATGTACGGTGTTGAGAGCCCCGAGGCGGCACAGCAACGCCTGGTCGACAACATGATCGAGGTATTCCGCCAAGAAGGCTACATCGATTAAACTTGTGGTCTGTTCCCGTCCGCCGATCGCCGCAGCGCGATCGGCGGAAAACGGGAGCGGCAACACACAGAGGTACAGTTCATGTCTGCACAACGTTTTTTTACCCCGTGGCGGTTCATTTTGCCGGGCGCCGTACTCGGTTTGATCATCCTGGGGTATCCGATTTATCGTGCAATCTATTACAGCCTGCACTCGATACGCCTTCATCGTCTCGGGAATGAAGTGTTCGTCGGAATAGACAACTTCACCCGCATGCTCTCCGACCCGTTGTTCATCCGCTCAATTAGGGTGACGGTGGTCTTCACGCTCGGCTGCACCATACTTGCAGTGGTGTTCGGATTAACGGTCGCCACCATCATGAGCAGCCGCGGCATTCGGGGCACTCGTCAAGCGCGCTTCTTCATGGCGTTCTTCCTGGTTCCGTTCGTTACCACTCAGATCGTCACCGCGATTCTTGGAAGGCTCTATATCTGGCAGTCTCAATATGGGCTCGTGAACTTCATCTTGGGACTGTTTGGTGTAGAGCGAGTCGGTTGGCTCATCAATATGCAGACCGCATTGTTCGCGACAACGGTAACGAACGCGTGGCGTATGACGCCGCTCGCGCTTTTGATTTTCTATGCCGCGCTCGCCACCATCTCGGATGAGTTGATCGAGTCGGCCGAGGTCGACGGCGCCTCCACCTGGACCACGCTGTTTCGCATCAAGTTCCCGATGATCAAGTTTCATATAGGGTTCGTTTCGCTGGTGATCCTTACCTCGGCGTTCCGCGAATTCGACGTGATCTACGGACTCACCGGAGGCGGCCCGGGCCGCTCAACCGAGGTGATGAGCGTCTTGGTATATCGGCTCGGTGTGGCGCAGGCGAACATGGGTATCGCAAACGCAATCTCGGTAATCATGTTCCTGATTGTGGCCGTCATGACGATTATCGCGGTGAAGGCCGGCAAGCTCGGCGCGATGCGCGAGTAGCTGCCGGAGGGATTGAACTATGAGTACACCAAATTACAAGCTTCGCAAGAAGGTTTCGCTCGGCGCGCGGTACGCCGCACTGGTTTTCTGGTTTTTGGTCTGCACCGTACCGATCGCTACGCTCGTGATGGCGTCGCTGAAACCCACGGCTCTTTTCCAGACCATCCCTCAGATCTTCTCGTTGCAAGGATTCACGCTTGAGAACTATCACCTTGCTATCCGCGCCGGCAACTTCATGTTCTACCTGCGAAACAGTATGATCATCTCGCTCAGCGCGCTGGTGGTGGTGCTCGTCGTCTGCACCCCGATGTCGTACGGTATCACGCGTTTGGCGTCGGTTCGGCAGAAGAACATTCTCGTGTTCTCGGTTCTGAGCACACGGTTTCTCCCGTACGTCGTCCTCGCGATGCCGATGTACCTATTCTTCCGCGAGATCGGGATATCCGGAACCCTGGTCGGCGTTATCATGGCGCATCTCGCGATGCAGATGCCGCTGATCGTGTGGCTGATGCTCGGGTTCTTCTCGGGCATCCCGATCGAGGTTGAGGAGTCGGCCGTTATCGACGGCTGCACCCCGTTTCAGACATTCTGGAAGATAGCGCTTCCGATGGTGCTGCCGGGTCTCAACGCCGCGGCGATCCTCGCTTTGATTATCTCGTACAACGAGTTCCTGTTTGCGTTCTTCCTCGCCGGGCGCCACACCCAGCCCTTGACGGTCGGGATCACGCGCTTCGTGGGCGGTGTAGACGTGGGCGCGCAGTACGGCGTCGTCGCGGCGTACGGGAGTCTCATTATCGTGCCGATCGTGATCTTTGCGCTCGTTGTAAACCGCTACATCGTAAGCGGGATGACGCAGGGCGCGGTGAAAGGATGATGAGACGCCGGCAGTTGGCCGGCTCTCGGAACATCACAGTAGAGAAGCATAGTAGAAGCATCGAGATGAGCAGCGCACAATCGACCCTAGTAGGAATAGATCTCGGCACCTCGAGCGTTAAGGTCGTCGTTATGACGCCGGACGGCAGGATGCT
>PUOW01000174.1 GCA_003552185.1 Spirochaetaceae bacterium | reverse complement strand
GCATGCGAGCGTGTTTTCGACGCGAAGGCGTGCCGTCGCCGCGGTTCGAGGTGGTGACCCGCGACGGTACCGATGCCGATCAACATGCGTGCCGGCACCGGGCGGCCGGGCGGGGCAAGAACCCGGGAGAGAGCCGGGGTGAGCGTTTGGCCGAAATCCTGGGGCTGCCGTTCGTTGTGAAGCCGGTAGACAACATGGGAGCACGGGGTGTTCGTATGGTGGAGCAGCTCGAGCAGGCCGAAGAGGCGCTCGAGGTGGCCCTCCTGCACAGCCGGAGCGGTCGGGCGATCGCCGAGGAGTTTATCCCCGGCCGTGAGTACAGTATCGACGCGCTCGTGTACAAGGGCGAGGTCCGCATAACCGGGGTTGCCGATCGACATATCCGGTTCGCTCCATACTTCATCGAGATGGGCCATACTATTCCTACCGAGCTCGACGGCGACGCGCTTGATGAGCTGATCGATGTCTTTATTCGAGGCGTACGCGCGCTCGGTATTACCCACGGCGCCGGAAAAGGCGATGTGTTCTTCGGCCCAAAGGGAGCGATGGTGGGCGAGATCGCGGCGCGTCTCTCGGGCGGGTACATGTCGGGCTGGACCTATCCGCTGTGCTCCGGCGTTGAGCTTACCGAGGCCGGCATGCGCGTGGCGTTGGGCCTAGACCCGCGCCCGTTGCTGGAGCCCGCGTTCGAGCGCGTTACCGCCGAACGAGCGGTGATCTCGCTGCCCGGCCTGGCTCGGCGGGTTAATGGGTTCGATACGCTCACGCAGTTCGAGGGTGTCGCGGAGGTGTTCCGGCGGGCGCAATCGGGCCGGCGCGTGCTGTTTCCGCGCAACAACGTCGAGAAATGCGGCAACGTGATCGCCGTCGGAGCTACTCGCGACGAGGCGATAGAACGGGCCTCGCAGGCGATCCGTGCAGTCACGATCGAGCTGCAACCCGGCGACCCCGAGACCGCCGCGTTCTTGTTCGGACCGGATACGCCGGCCGCTCACCACGCCTTCAGGATCGAGAGCGACGCGGTGAAGCGGCGGCTGGCCGAGCTGCCGGCGGTTCTGGGCGGTTGCCGGCGCCTCAGCGGCCGGCGCGTTCGTGCGCTCCCCGAGATCGCGCACGAGGCCTGTCGCGACTGGAGGGACCTGACGCCCCGCGAGACGCTTTCGGAGCTTCAGAGCTTGTGCGATATCGAGTTTGTCGGCGCCGAAGACGCCGAACAGGGCGAGACCGACGGGCCGGGCGGACCCGCCGGCATACCGGCCGGAGTGTTTTGGCGCGCGTTTGTCGTGGGAGGGCTACAGGGAGCGCGCTATCTTATCGATACTATAAGAGAATGCGAGTACGAGACGATCGAACAAGAGATTCTATCGCGCTACAGACCACTCACCGAGTAACGAGCACTCGGCTCGTCGCCGGCCGGCTCGCCGTCGCCGTTTTGGTGTTCATGGTGTTGTTCGGGCTTTCGGGCGTTGCGGCGCTCGAGGCCGGCGAGGCCGGCGAGGATGGTTCGTACGATCTGGATCACGTTGTGCAGGAGACCGGTACTCGGCTTCAGTGGGATCCCTACCGTGAGATAGGGACGCTCTGGAACGGGAGCACCTCGGTGCGTTTCCGCCCCGGCAGTAGTGTGGTTCTGGAAGATTACCGGACCGAGCACCGAATCGCGGGAATCGAGCGCCATAACGGTTCGCTGCGCTTCTCGGCTGAGGCGGTGGAGTCGTTCAAGAGCATCTTCGCGATGCCCGACCCGCCCGAGGACGGCCCGCGCGTGGGGGCAATCTTCGTTGACCCCGGGCATGGCGGCAAAGATCCGGGTACAATCGGCCGTCACGAGATCGACGGTGAACTGTTTCAGATACGAGAGAAAGACATTGTGCTCGGCATTTCACATAAGCTTGTGGGACTGCTCGAGCAGCGATACCGAGACCGTGAGATCGTGATGTCGCGCAAAGACGACACCTACCTTACGCTCGAGGAACGTACCGAAGCGGCAAACAGCGTCTCGATTCGAGAAGGGGAGGTCATCCTGTTTGTCTCGGTGCACGCGAACGCCTCGCTCAACTCGCGCGCGAGCGGGTTCGAGGTATGGTATCTTTCTCCCGAGGTGCCCCGCGACGGCTTGGTGACGCAGGCCTCGGCGGGTGTAAACGACCCGCAGTTGCTCTCGCTTTTGAACACCATCCGCGACGAGGAGCTCACGATCGAGAGCATTCTCCTAGCCCAAAGCGTGCTCCGGGGCCTCGACGCCACGGTAGGCGAGTTCACCGACAACCGCGGTATCAAAAAGGAATCGTGGTACGTGGTGCGCGAAGCCAAGATGCCCTCTATTCTGGTAGAGGTGGGCTTTGTGACGAACGAAGAGGAAGCGCTGCTTCTCGCCGACGACGAATACTTGAACAAGCTGGCTCGCGGCATTTATAATGGAGTGAACAACTTCGTAAAGGACTTCGAACGCCGCGAATGAAACCAAAACATACGCTCAAACAACGCTTGCGCACCGCCGGAGTGGTGGTTGCGGGTGGGTTTCTGTTGCTCAGCTTCATTGTTTCACTCGGTGCGTTCGTACTATGGAACGACGGACAGCGCGACCGAACCTTGTTTTTTCCGGGTGCACGCACCTCGGAGGTCAGCGGCGAGCTTCGCAGGCTGCCGCGCCTCGATACCACGCGTGAAGATCTCAGGCTACTGATGCGTGAGATCATCCTTGGCCCAACCGAGATCCGCCACGGGCGCCTTGTGCCGCGGGGCACGCAGTTGCGTTCGGTGATCGTGCGCGATAACAAAGCCTTCATCAATTTTTCGGAAGGTATTCTGTTCGAAGCTCCCGAGCAGCAGCTGGCGCTCGAGGAGGTGCTGGACGTCTTGCGTCGCACGGTGCGGTATAACTTCCGTGAGATAGACCGCGTGGTGTTCACCATCAACGGTCAGCTTCCGTCGCAGCCGTTTTTCGAGATCGAGTCGCCGCCCGACCCCGAACTCTCGTCTCGCCGGTAGTCTCCCCGCGCTTCTTCCGCAAAACTGCCGTTCGTTTCGTTGACAAACCATCAGGCATGCATATAATTGTGGATGTGTGTACGGACACGGAAACTACGGTTGTAACGCAAAGGAGAACGGGATGAAACGTTTTTTGACACTTTTGGTTGCGTTGCTAGTCGCTGTCACGGTTAGCGGCGTTGCGCAAGAGTCGGTTTTGATAGATTTTTCCGAATTGACGGCAGATTGGCCGGCCGACGACCCAACCGATAACGAGAGAACTCTTGTAGACTTCGGTGACCTCGCGGGAGCTACCTTCACCGAGGAAGAGCGCGATCTCATGAAGAGTTCGCTCGCGATCGAGAATTGGGACATCGAGCTTTCTTCTTCCTCGCGAACAATGCAGCGAGTGGTAGACAGCCAGGTGCGGCAGGCAACGGTGCGGGAAGGCGCCACTCAGTTCGAGAATGAAGGCGTGATGGGCATCCGCGTTTCGTTCCCGACCGAGAGCTTCAACGCCTGGGCGATGGTTCAGCCGCCGTTCGAGATCCCGGCGTTTGCCGACCTCGACGAGCTCGACGGTGACGGTAACCTCGTGGTGCCCGACGACGAAGAAGGCCGCGGGCGCAAGTTCGATAACTACGGCGTGGTCAAGAACATCGGCACCCTGCGCACCGTAAGCATGAACGTGTACGGCCTGAACTATCCGTACCGCATAAGTCTCATCTTGCAAGACGAAAACAACAACACCAAAGAAGTCCTGATGGGAACACTCGAGTTCGACGGCTGGAACGAGCTCACCTGGGAGAATCCCAACTACATTCAGGATGTACGCAATCGCGAGGTTCGCCAGCAACCGCTGTACCCGCGACTCTCGCCGATGCGAAAACTCGTCGGAATTAGGATCTACCGCGACGGATCGCAGGAAGGCGGTGACTTTGTATCTTACATCAAAGACATCAACGTAACCTACGACCTCGCGACGCTCGATGTCGAGCGCGACATCGACGACGAAGCGGTTTGGGGTATCCTCCAAGAGCGCGAACAGGCTCGCCGCCAAGCCGAGCTACGTCGCCTTGGTAACGTTCAGATCCTTCGTTTCCTTGAGCAGCGCCGCATGTATCCCGGCCCGGAGAACATGCAGTAAGGGAAGCCGAAAAGAAGCCGTAGCAGCAGCGTAGACGGCACACCGCTAAAACATGGCCCGCGCTCGCTTGCGAGCGACGGGCCATTTGTGTCGGCGTTCCGGCGCGGGCGGGGCGGACGATGCCTCCCCGCCGAGGCCGGTCTCTTCAAGGCATCTTTGCTTTAGTCAAGAGACACCGTGAAGCCGGTACGCAGGCGGAATAGGTAGGCGTCGTCTTCGAACTCACCGAGTAAGTCGTCTCGGCCGAAGTTGTAGAGCCCACTCTCGAGCAGAACCGAGTAGCCGAGTCGAGGCGTCGGCTCGTAGGTTACCCCGGTGCCGAGCACCAAGGTGCCGTAGGTCTGCGTGGCGTCCTCGTCGTTATCAAAGATGAAACTGCGGTCATGATACTCGCCGGATACCAGAATCCGAAAAGGTGCGCCCTTCTCGAACGCCTCGGCCTGCATCGCGTAGCGCCGTAACCGATTGGTACGGGTTACGCCGTCGTCTTGTTCGCGGAATCGCGACTGCTCAAACAATAAGGTTACGATAAGGTTCTCGCCGTAGGTTGAGAGCGCGGCTCGGTCGAAGCGTTGGCGGTACTCGCCGTCGCTGTCGAGATCCGGCTGTAACGGGCGGAGCGTCGCCAGTGCGAGGTTGAGGCGCGGCAATACGTCGATCGACGCCTCGGCGCTCAGTCCCGGAGCAATCAACTGGTCGGGCTCGTTCAGTACCCCAAACGACGGGCCGAGCGCAAATCGCACCCGGTCTCCGCGATACGTAAGCCGCGAGGTAAAGCTGTTTTGCAGCACCTGGTCGCGCTCGGCGATGAGCTGTACGGTGAGAAAGTCGGTCGGGTTGTAGCTGCCCCAGACGCCACCTCCAAACAGGTACTCATCCTTCGGGATACCGTCGTCGTCGGGGGCGCGGTCGTGCGCGAAGCCGAGGTTTCCGGTCTCAAACTCCGCGCCGAACTCCAGCGGCGCTGCCGAAGCAAGGCCCGCGGCCGGCAGCCAGAGTGCCAACATCAGCAGCGCCTTAAGGAGGGCCTGCCGGCCGACGGCGGTAACACGGAAGGCGCCGCGCAGGTAGAGGTAAGACCGATCAGAACGATGTGCGTGCTGCAAAGACTGCCTCCAATCCGTCGAGCTGTTCATACGGATACGCTTGAACGTTGAGCTTCATGAGCCACTGCACTCCGCCGGCACCGAGCTCAACAACAGGGCCGGTGCGAGTGATCGCCTTGTCGGAGGCGTCGGGGTCGAGTATGACGGTGGACTCTACGCCGGTGGTCAAGATTCCGCCGGCGAGCCCCTCGAGTTGCAGGCGCCCGCTGATGTCCATTCGGTTAGGGGTGCCGGTGTCCTCGCCTCGGTAACGAGCCGGATGGGAAAAGAAGGTATAGATCATCGCAACTCGTGAGAAGCGCAGACGGGGTTCGAACAGGAAGAACATATCCTCGAGGGCCAGCTCGTCGTTGGGATCCCAGTCGAGGAAGCCCGCCTGGGCGAAGAATGATCCCGGACCGGGTGTGGAAGCGTAGGCCATGGCACCGGCTCGATAGAGCCCGTAATCGCTTTCGGGGTAGGTTGCGCCGCCGAAGACCTCGAGGCTGAACTGCGGCCGGTGACGCCGAAAGCGTAGGTCGGTTGCGTAACGCTCGGTTCCGCGCGAGGTGTCTTGATACATAAACAGGCCGAGATCGCCGTTTTCCGACAGGCTCGGCGAGGTCGTGATCGATATACCGGTGCCGTCCACCGCTCTGATCCCGTCGTACTCAGGGCCTTCCGGGAAGTACAGGTAGCCGCGGTACCGGGTCGTGAACTCCTCACGACCTGAGGCAAACACCTCCGGCTTCCCGACGAAGTATGAGAGCTCGAGCGGTGCTCCGGCGGGTTCCACGATGCTGAGCCGCGCGTAGCGCAACGCGAGCCGAGCATCGCCGGCGGCAAGCTGCTCCGAGAACGGCTCCGGGCCGTCGTCGTACTCCAGGCGCACCGCGGCGTCGGCCGTTACCGGGGCGGGCGACGACAAAACGAAATCAAGGTCTGCGCGGCTCAGCAGTGTCGGGGCTGCGCCCCCCGGCTGCATACGCGAGAGGATCTCGAGTCGGTCTATGCGAACCGGAGCGTGCGGCGCCCTCGTGTCGGT
>PUOW01000292.1 GCA_003552185.1 Spirochaetaceae bacterium | reverse complement strand
AGGCATCTATGTGCCCGGGCCGGTATACGAAGACCCGAACTACTTTCGGCGGGGCATCGAATGGGAGCGCGAGGCACATATCGAGTTCTTCGAGACCGACGGTAGTCGCCGGCTTGCCCAACACATGGGCATTCGAATCCACGGTAACTTTACGCGCACCTTCGGCCAGAAGTCGTTTCGGCTTTACTCGCGCACCGATTACGGGCCCGGGCGCATGAGCTATCGCTTCTTCGACTCGAAGGAGATCGACGACTTCAACCGGCTGCTGCTGCGAAACGGCGGGAACGACTGGTTTCAGACCATGCTCACCGACTCCACGCTTCAGACGCTGGTTGAACACCTGCCGTTCGACACTCAGCACTATCGCCCTTCGGTGGTCTATCTCAACGGCGAGTACTGGGGCATCCACAACATCCGCGATCGCTACGATCAGCACTACCTCGAGACACATTACGACGTTCCGCGTGATGAAGTTGTAATACTCGAGATCGAGGGCGTGGTGCACACCGGCGAGGAGGGGCAGGAGGAACCGTATCTCGAGTTCCGCCGACGCCTATCCAACGGTGAGCTCAACGGGTGGAACGAGATCGATCAGTACATGGCCTTGAGCGAGTACCTCGATTACCTCTTTGCGCAGGTATACGCCGGCAACTACGACTGGCCGTTCAACAACATTCGCTACTGGCGCTACGTGGGAGACGACACAACCGAGGAAGCCGGGCCACGCGACGGCCGCTGGCGCTGGCTGATGTACGACGTTGATTTCGCGTTCGGCCACAAGTACTCAACCACCTTCGATATGGTTAACTGGACCTTCGGCCACACCTCCGAGCACCCGTTCTATGCCGCCGACCGCCGCGACCGCGAGCAGGACCGTTTCGAGCTCAACCACAGACTAATGGATCACGACGAGATACGACACGAGTTCCTGCAACGATTCGCGACTCACCTTGCAAGCACCGTAAACGAAGAGCGCGCAATCGCGCATGTTGAACGGCAGGCCGAGGGTATAGAGCAGGAGATCGAGCGACAGATCGAGCGCTGGGCGCGACCTCTCTCGTTGGAGTACTGGCACGAGCAGGTCGATGAGATGCGCGATTTTGCGTTACGCCGTCCCGATATCGTGCGCGCGCAGCTCACGCGGCATTTCGAGGAGATCGACCGCACCGAGGAGATCACGATCGATGATCTCGACCGGCATACCGACCTCACGCTGCACACCGTCCGGCTCCATGAAGACACCCCGGGGATGGAACTCGCCGGCGGCAGTTGGACCGGCGCGCTCTTCGCCGATATTCCGGTGGTGTTGAGCTCCGAGACCACCGACCTCACCGAGGCGACGCTCTCCCCAACCGAACACGTCACCGAGCTCGACCGGAGCACCGACCGCTTGTCGTTTACCCCAACCGGCCCGGTCACGATAACGTGGTAGCGTGGTAACGCGGGCCCGGTGCGCCCGGCGCGCGAGCGAGCCCGCCACTCTGGTGTCGGCAGTATACAATGGCGCCCGCCGGATCCCGGGCCGCATCCCGGGTCGCATCCCGGACGGATGAATTGCCGGGAGAAGCTCCTGACCCCCGCGCGCGTTATGGCGAAGTGAGTCGATATCGCCACACCGCAACGAGCATCACGCCGACGGTGACGGGTGATGGATCTCGAAAACCTCTTGAGGATGCCCTCTTTTGCGCTGCGACTATTTCGCTTGCTCCTCGGTATGGCCGCTGCAGATGCGTTGCCGACCCGATTCGCTTCTATTGGTAGCCGCCTGAGCCGGTGGTCCGACTGCGGTTGTCTGAAGTCGGCCGTCTTTTCGAAAGCCCCCCAGTAGCCCCCCGATTATCGTCAACGAATATCACCTGCTCCGGGTTAACATTTGAACGAGCACAAGCAACTCGAAAGAACTCCGGACGAGGCTCGCCCATCCGCTCATCCTTCTCATACGCGTAGTACGCACGCCGTTGCTCCGCGAGGCCAACACCTGGGAAGAGTTTCGCTAGCAGCGAGTTCCATACCGGGCGCACCGGGTGGGTCTGTTTTGTCGCGCCGCCTACTAAAGACCGTTACAGGCGGCGGAACCGGTCGACCATGGGATCCCGAGCGCCGGCGGCGCACAACCGTGCCGCCACCCGCGCCTACGAGCCGAGGTGGCGCCTCCGCGCGAGGTTGCCTCCGTCGCGGGCCTCGAACACCAACAGAATTTGAGCCGCAGACTCGCCGCTGCTCCAGAACTCGTGCGGGAGCGAGGCCTCAAACAGCAAGCTGTCTCCCGGTTCCAGATCGTAAGTTCGGGTTCCGACTCGGTAGCGCACATTACCGCTCAGACAGTACACGAACTCCTGACCGCCGTGAATGACTGCGCCGTCGGAGCTTGGCTCGCCCGGGGTAACGGTGACCAGAAACGGCTCGATCTGTTGATCGCGCAGGCCGATCCCGAGGCTTTCCATCAGCACGCCCGGTCCACGCGCACTAAGACGCGCATCGCGTCTGCTGAACACCACGGCGTGCTCCTCCGGCCGTTCAAAAAGATCGGTCAGCCGGATCTCCAGCGCGGTGGCGAGTTTGTGAAGCGTCGCGATCGAGGGCGAGTTTGTACCGCGCTCGATCAAGCTTATGGCGTTCACCGAAAGCCCGCAGCGCTCTGCAAGTGTACGTAACGAAAAGCCCCGTTGCTCACGAATCGCACGAATACGGGGGCCAAGATCGGGGGCGCTTTCTTCGCTCACGCCGAACCTCCTGTTCTCTACCGTGCAGGCGCCGGCCAATCGTACAGCCGATTTTACAATAATAATTGACGTCTGTCCAGTTTAATGCTACCATTATGCTACCATGAGACAAGATCTTACGGGAGTGTGCCATGACCAGATTCAATACCGTGTTTGGGCCGCTTGTTTCGAGGCGGCTCGGCCGGAGCCTCGGCATAAACAACATCCCGCCTAAAAAATGCAGCTACTCATGCGTTTACTGCCAACTGGGGAAGACGCTCGAAGCCCGCACCGAACGCGGCGAGTTTTATCCGCCGGAGTACCTGATCTCACGGGTGTCGCGCGAGGTCGAGCGCCTGCGGAGTCACGGCGTCACGATAGATTACCTCACCTTTGTGCCCGACGGCGAGCCCACCCTCGACGAAAACTTGGGTCCAACAATCCGCGGCCTGACCCCGCTGGGTATCCCGATCGCGGTCATCACCAACGGCTCTCTGCTATGGCGCGAAGATGTGCGGACCGATCTTTGTAACGCAGACCTGGTTTCGGTGAAGGTTGATACCGCGCAATCGAGCACATGGCACTCGATGAATAGGCCGCATTACGGACTCTCGTTTGGGCAGGTCATGCTCGGGATCGAACGCTTCGCGGGCGAGTACTATCGCGGGATCATGACCGAAACCATGCTGGTTCAGGGAGTTAACACCGACAAAGTAGGCCTGCGGGAAACCGCTGAGTTCCTTGCCGCAATCGGAGTGGCCGATGCGTATCTTTCGCTTCCCACGCGCCCGCCGGCCTGCCGCTGGGTGCGCCGCCCGAGCTCCGCGATAGCCGAAGCCGCGTACGAGCTGTTCAAGGGCTACCTAACGAATGTGACCCGCCTCTTCAAAGAGGAGAGCCCGGTGTTCTGCTCCTCAGGGAACGCGGAGCGCGATCTGTTGAGCATCGCCGCGGTACATCCGCTCACCACCGACGCAGTTGCACGCCTGCTGCAGGCCGACAACGCGGAGTGGTCGCTTGTGCAGCAGCTCCTCGAGGAAGGCAAGCTCGTTTCGATCGACCACGAAGGTCACTCGTTCTACCGGAGCAACTTTCGCCTACACGAGATCGCGTGAGCGCCGGCTCAGTTCACAGCGGCGGCGTAACCCGCACCGGCGGCAGCCATGCTCGCAAATTAGTGGTACATTACCAGAAGAAAACCCCGAGGAGGACGCTATGAGGCATAGACGGCTGCACTGGGCGGCGCTTGTCGGTATTCTCTTGATCGCGGGAGCTCCGCTGGCTGCACAAGACCTCGACCGCGCCACCGTCAACAACTGGGCCGACTCAATGGAGGAGCTCGAACGCTGGGGCGAGCAGCACGGTGAGTTCGAGGACGACTACACCGGAGCCGAGCACCCGGGAGACATGCAATCGGCGCTTGCCCAGATTGCGCGGCAGGACCGCGAGGTGCAACGGATCATTGAGCGAAACGGGTTCGCGAGCGGATCTGAGTGGGCAGCGGTAGGCTCTCAGATCTTTAACGCCTATCTCGCGTTGCAGATGCGCGAGCAGGAGCCGGAGATGCAGCGGGAGTTTCAAGAGCAAATCGATGCGATCGACGAAAACCCGCACCTCAGCGAAGATCAGCGCCGACAGATGCGCGCCCAGATGGAAGAGATGATGAGCATGATGGGCGGGCTGTTTACCGCTCCCGAGCAAGACATCGCGGCGGTGGAGGCCAACCGCGCCCGGCTCGATCGGCTCTTCGACAATGAGTGAGCCCCGATAGCCTGCGGCGAGGGACCGACGGCGGGCGGCCGCGCGACGGACTCGGCCCGCAGATCAGCCCGCCGGTCGCCGGTCGCCGGCCGCCGGTCGCCGGCGACTCAAAGCGCAAAGCCCGCCGCCAGTGCCGCAACCACAATGAGCGGAGCAGGCACCTTGCGCGACACCAGCAGCGCGATCGCGAGCGCGGTTACGACCAGGTTCTCGAGAGACAGGCCGGAGGCCTGTAGCAGAATAACCGCTGCGATCGCGATCAGCCCTCCGGCGACCGCGTTGATACCGCGAAGCGCAATCCGTATTGCGCGCATCTGTTTCAAGTCTTCCCAGATGGGGTACACAAAGTATATCAGCAGCAGACCGGGCAGAAAGATGCCGATGCCGCCGGCGATCGCCCCCACCACCTGCGTCGCGGCGGTTCCACCGCGGGCCGCCATGCCGCCGGCGTAGGCCGCGAAGCTGAACATCGGGCCTGGAAGCCCCTGTACCAGCCCATAGCCGGTGAGAAATTCCTGGTTGCTCATGAACTCGCGAAGCTCCACGAGCTCGGTATGCATAACCGGCACAACCACCTGGCCGCCTCCAAACACCAGGTATCCGTAACGGTAGAAGCTTTCAAACAGCTCAACGAATTGATTCTCGGTAACCGCAGCAAGTGCCACTCCGCCGAGCGCTATCGCGCCAAACGCGACGAGATAGCGCCATGGGGGTGTCACACCCACCCGATGCCAGATCCCCTGCTCGCGCGAGATCAAAATGCTCACGAGCCCGCCGGCGGCCAACACCACCGGGAAAACCCACGGCGCGCGCACCACGTAAGTAGCGGCCGCGCCGAACAGCATCAAGACCGCGGTCGAGGCATCGGTCACTACCTTACGCCCGATGCGAACCGCCGCCACCACGATGAACCCCACCGCCATCGGCCCGATGAAGCGGAGCACGTCATGCGGAACCTCGCGAGCCGCCAGAAACTGATAGAGAAACGACAGCGCCGTCATCACGACAAGCACCGGCAGAGCCCAGACCAGCATCGTAGCAAACGCGAGCAGCGGCCCGCCGGTCTTGTACCCTATCGAGACGATCGTTTGCGTACTGGTGGGACCCGGCAGAATGCTGCAGAGCGCGATCAGCTCGATGAGCTCGGTCTCGGTCAAGTACTTGCGTTTCACCACCAACTGGTCGATGAACACGCTCATGTGAGACTCCGGCCCGCCGTACGCGCCGAGCGAACAAACAAGGACGTCTTTTAGGAACGCCCGTGGCGCCGGCGGCTTGCCGGGCGTTTCGGCTTCGCCGCCGACCCCAGGCTCCATATCCCTGTTCGTTTCCTTCCGCGTCATCAAGAACTCCTTACTTCATTGCGGCCGCGGCGCGTCCGAACTGTGCAGCGCGCCCGGTTAGCCGTCATCGTCGAGGATTTCGTGCATCAGCTCGCGTGCCTGCGCCTTGCCCCGCTCCAAGGCCGCAGCACCGGCATCGGTGGCCACGTAGTATTTGCGGCGTCGGCCGTGGACGGTGCGGTCGTGCTGTTCGAGGTAGCCCGCACGGTTGAGTGCGTGCAGCGTTGGGTAGAGCGTCCCGGGGCTGAGCTCGTAGCCGTGCCTCCCGAGCTCCTCGGCAAGGTCCACACCGCAGACCGGCTCCTGCGCAGCGTGATGCAGAATATGAAGCTTGATGAAACCGAGAAAGAACTCGCGCGTCAACTCCCGCCCGGACATTGTTTGCGCCTCCCGAGGCCTGAGCCCCAAAGCCTTGACGAGCCCCGAAACCTAGCATAGCATCT